>JAYTAO010000390.1:0-3437 GCA_043737435.1 Rhodanobacteraceae bacterium
GTCGGCCGCTTCAGCAAGCTGGTCGAAGAAATGAGCCAAACCGTGCAATTTATTTTCGTCAGCCACAACAAAATCACCATGGAACACGCCCGCCAACTCGCTGGCGTCACCATGCGCGAACCGGGTGTGTCGCGTTTGGTCAGTGTCGATTTGGCCGAGGCGGCGAAGTTGGTGGGGGTGGCTTAGGGGGTTGTGCAGCTGGAACGCATGCTTTTGCGCTGGCCAGTGCCTATACTTAAACGATGTCAAACGCAGAACAGCTCAAAGCTCTATTGAAATCGCACCGCGAAGGTGACGAGCTGCACTTCTATTCCGTCGCGCTGCAAATGGCGGCGATGGAGGCGCGAAAGGGGAATGGCCGCGCTGCGGAAGAGCTAAAGCAAATGATTGATGCCGCCAAGGCAAAGCCCGCGCCGGTTCTGAAAACCGTGGCTTTGCATCAGCCACGAGGGGATTTAGGTGCATTGCTTGTTGCATCCTACCCGGCATCCAGACTTTCGGATTTGGTAGCGGATGCGCGACTTCGCGTCCAGTTGGATCGTGTTATTCGTGAACAACGCAACGCTTCGAAGCTAACTGCACACGGCTTATCAGCGCGACGTAAACTGCTGTTTGTAGGGCCGCCCGGAACTGGGAAAACCCTTACTGCTGCCGCCCTAGCGGGCGAGTTGGCATTGCCGTTATTTGTGGTGCGCTTAGACGCGCTCATTACAAAATTTATGGGGGAATCCGCGGCGCGACTGCGACAGGTTTTTGAAGCCATTGCCAGCACTCGGGGCGTGTATTTCTTTGACGAATTCGATGCCATTGGCTCACAACGATCTAACTCGAACGATGTGGGCGAAGCTAGACGGATCTTAAATAGTTATCTGTTGATGTTGGAGCAAGACCAGTCACAAAGCCTAATTCTGGCGGCTACCAATCACCCATCAATTCTAGATGGTGCGTTGCTTCGGCGCTTCGATGACGTTTTGCAGTATCGCTTGCCAGATGCAGAACAGATTGAAGTGCTCCTTCAGAATCGTTTGGCAGGTCATTTGACAGGCCGTATTGGGTGGAAGGCGCTTGCGAAAAAAGCAATCGGATTGAGTTACGCCGAGATTGCCAAGGCAACCGAAGACGCCTTGAAAGAGGCGCTAATCCACGGCGAATTTGCGGTTACTACCAAGCAGGTAACCGCAATGTTGGATGAACGAAGCACAATGCGCGATGCATGGCGTCAGGTCAATGAAGCGGTATGACGCTGCCTCGCAATCCTCGTTCGCATTTCTTACTGCCTGATCACATCACCAAAACTGAGTTTTTTAGAGGCGACGGGCGAGGGAGCAAAAAAACTATTCCACCACAGCCGCGAGAAGCGCATGGTGCGCACTTGCGAGCAAATTTCGCAACTCTGAAAACGACTTTTGAAGAGGCAAATGAAGAGCAAAAGAACGCTGGATGGTCCACTGGGTTAGGGCACTCTATCAAGTTCAGCAGCTTTCCAGGTGTTGAACTTGCGCTTGAAAACTTTGATCTAAAAAGTCACGGTATCGAATTACTTAGCGTTCGAAGCTTCTCAAACATATCTACGGGGCGTGAAAGCAAACAAGTGATGGTTGCGACGATCTGGTTACCTTATGGGAAGCTAGACGTTTTTGAGAACAAGATTAAAGCGTATCTTGAGCACAAGAAGGATAAAAACGGCGATCCCATTGATAATCAAAAACTTGTAGACGCAATTCAAGATGTTCGAGCGGCCGTGATTGAGGACGTTTGGACCGATGACGCACCAGTGCCGCCTCAACATCAAGAAGTGCGCTTTGAGGCTTGGATCAGCAAGCCGGTCGATGAAGCAAAGCATACCTCGCAGAACTCAAAGCAGAGGCCCGAACACTTCGTCGATTCTGCGAATCGAATTGATAGATTTCGTAGAGCGGCGGTTGGGGCTGGTATGTGGGTTGGGGTAAAAGCACTGGATTTCCCGGAGCGCGCGGTTCTTTTAGTGCGTGGAACGCTCGCGCAGCTTCAAAGTTCAGCACACCTATTGGGCCACCTTGCAGAGTTAAGACGCGCGCCTGAAACCGCAGATTTTTTTATGCGGCTTCCACGACTGGAGAAGCAGGCCTGGATCGCCGAGCTGATACAACGAACAACTTTTGCACCCAAGTCGGATCGCACACCGCACGTGTGTGTACTTGATACTGGATGTCTACAAGGTCACCCACTTATTTCGCAAACACTAGATCAATTGGACTTGCGCACGGTCGACATGGCATGGGGCGTGACAGACTTTGCCGGGCATGGAACTGGCCAAGCGGGTTTAGCGATTTGGGGTGATCTAACGCATGCATTTGAAAGCACTGAGCCGATATTTATTGCACATCGAATTGAATCGGTAAAACTATTGCCCGATCAAAACAAGAATGATGTGGAGCTTTATGGCGCACTGACGCGTGATGCAGTTAGTGAGGTGGAACTCTCCGCGCCATTTCGTCGCCGCCTATTTTCGATGGCAATAACGTGTGTCACCACACTTCGGGGCAGCGCAAGCTGCTGGTCCGCAGAAATTGACGCGCTGACATCTGACTACGCTGGTGATGGCAGCGCAAAGCGCCTTATGCTTATAAGCGCGGGCAACGTGAATCCTCTGATTTCCGGGGAATATCTAAGTCGCAATTCGCTCACATCGGTTGAAGACCCTGCACAAGCCTGGAATGCATTAAGTGTGGGCGCGATAACCCACAAGACGGCAATAACGGAAGCAAACACCGAGTCGTATGTATTGATTGCGGCGAAGGGTGGATTGAGCCCATATAGCTCCACTTCTTCAACATGGAAAGAATCTTCCCCATTCAAACCGGAGGTTGTATTTGAAGGCGGAAATGTTGGCGATGACGGCACAATTGTTAGCGGCTTTGACAGTTTAGAGGTACTCACCGCGCACCACGAGCCCGTTAGCCAATTCTTCGCGACCAGCCATGGCACAAGCGCTGCAACAGCGCTCGCGTCACGATTTTGCGCAAGACTTATGGCGGGCTACCCGGATTATTGGCCCGAAACGATTCGGGCGCTAACGGTACACAGTGCCGAGTGGACACCCATGTTGCTCAGACAGTATCCGGGCGAATCTAAATCACATGTTGAAAATAGACTACGACATTGTGGTTGGGGTGAACCCAATTTGGATCGCGCCTTGCACAGCGGCGCAGATTCCCTCACGCTGATTGTGCAGGGCGTTTTGCAGCCATTTCAGAAGAAACCTCGATTAAAAGTTGATGGACAACCATCGGGAGGAAATGTAACCGCGCGCGATATGCATTTGCATCATCTGCCATGGCCAACAGAATCGCTAGGTCGACTTTTTGGGCAGGACGTAGAACTACGCATAACACTATCGTATTTCGTTGAGCCCAACCCGGGGAAACGAGGTCGCAGCAATCGCTTTTCTTATCAAT
>JAYTAO010000391.1:0-8446 GCA_043737435.1 Rhodanobacteraceae bacterium
TCGTATTTTTCCTTACTGACTAAATTTTGCACCACGCCCACGGCACGCGAGGCATCTTTGACCCACACGGTTGGGGCTTTATAAAACGGCTCAATTTTAAGTGCAGTGTGTGCGCGCGACGTAGTCGCCCCGCCAATCAGCAATGGGCAAGTGAAGCCCTGTCGCTGCATTTCCTTTGCCAAATGGCTCATTTCGTCCAGGCTCGGGGTAATTAAGCCGGATAAACCAATCATGTCGGCACCGTGTTCCTTGGCGGCGTCCAAAATCTTTTGCGCCGATACCATGACGCCTAAATCAATCACTTCAAAATTGTTGCAAGCCAACACGACCCCGACAATATTTTTGCCAATGTCATGCACATCGCCTTTCACTGTCGCCATGATGATTTTGCCGTTGTTTTTCCCGACATCTCCACTGCGTAATTTTTCCGCTTCGATGTAGGGCAATAAATAGGCCACTGCTTTTTTCATCACGCGCGCAGATTTTACTACTTGCGGAAGAAACATCTTGCCAGCGCCAAATAGATCGCCAACCACGTTCATGCCCGACATCAACGGCCCTTCGATGACTTCTAGCGGCTTGTCGAAACCCACGCGTGCTTGCTCGGTATCAATTTCCACATATTGATCAATGCCGTGCACCAACGCATGTTCGAGCCGTTTGATCACCGGGAAATCCCGCCACGCTTCGGTGGCAACTTCAGCTTTGACCGCGCCCTTTTTGTAGCGGTCCGCAACCTCTAACAGCCGTTCGGTAGAGTCTGCGCGGCGATTGAGCACCACATCTTCTACCCGTTCACGCAGTTCGCTCGGTAAATCATCAATCATCGGCAATACGCCAGCGTTAACGATGCCCATATCCATGCCCGCTTTAATGGCGTGGAATAAAAATACACTGTGGATCGCTTCGCGTACCGGATTATTGCCGCGAAAGGAAAAGCTAACGTTGCTAACGCCGCCTGAAATATGGCAATGGGGCAGGGTGCGTTTAATCTCGGCGGTAGCTTCAATAAAGTCCACGGCGTAGTTGTTGTGCTCCTCAATGCCCGTGCCAATAGCAAAGATATTCGGATCAAAAATAATATCTTCGGGCGGAAAATCGAGTTCGTCCACCAAAATACGATAAGCCCGCGTGCAAATTTCTATTTTGCGGGCTTTGGTGTCGGCTTGGCCGACTTCATCAAAAGCCATCACCACCACCGACGCACCGTAGGCACGCACTTTTTTTGCTGCGGCAATAAACGCGGGCTCGCCTTCTTTAAGACTGATCGAGTTGACGATGCCCTTGCCCTGCAGGCATTTCAAGCCGCATTCGATCACGCTCCACTTGGAGGAATCCACCATCACCGGCAGCCGCGCAATGTCCGGTTCGGCAGCGATCAGATTGCAGAACGTCGTCATCGCCAGTTCCGAGTCAATCAAGCCCTCGTCCATATTGATGTCTAGAATTTGTGCGCCGTTTTGTACTTGTTGGCGCGCAACTTCGACGGCTTTAGCAAAATCGCCATCTTTAATTAGCTTTTTGAACGCCGCTGAGCCGGTAACATTGCAGCGCTCCCCGACGTTGATAAAATTAAGTTCGGGCGTCAGCACCAACGGCTCAAGCCCACTCAGACGGGTGTAGCGCGGTGCTAAGTTTAGGTTTAAAACGACGTCAGCAGGCATTGAGAATTGCTTGGAAATCCAGGTGAGTTAAAGTTTATCTCTCTATCGCGATAAAGAGATAGATTGCGCCTACGCCGCCGTATGGCGTGTTCAGTATCGGCGTCTAGACGTCTAATAAGAAATCGCAAAAATCGGAAGAAAACGATGCCCTCAATCGAGAAAATTCCTCTTCATGATGCCGACGTGCAATTTTGTGCGCAGTTCTTTGACGCTGCGAAAGCGACTGAATTACTGCGTGATTTAATTGCGAGCACGCCTTGGGAAACCCATTTGGTTCACATTTTTGGTCGCGAAATTGCATCGCCGCGACTATCAAGCTGGCATGGCGACCCGCAGTGCAGCTATCGCTATTCTAGGGTGCGTTACGAACCCAAAGCTTGGACATCGCATTTATCTGAGGTGCGGGAAAAATTAGCTCGCGAGGGCGTTGGTGAATTTAATTGTGTTTTAGCCAATTTTTACCGCAGCGGTGCCGACAGCATGGGCTGGCATAGCGATAGCGAGCCTGAGTTGGGTACTAACCCGCTGATTGCAAGCGTAAGTTTCGGAGCGCCTAGGCGTTTTTGTTTGCGGCATAAAGCCCCGGGCGAAAAACTGGCTAACAATGCTTTGCCAGGACAATACAGAGCGGAGCTGCTACTCAATTCAGGCAGCTTGCTAGTGATGGCAGACGGCACGCAAAAAAATTACCAGCACGCGTTGCCTAAGATGGCAAAAGTAGGCGCACCTAGAGTTAACCTAACCTTTAGGCAAATTGCACCGGTGAATTAAACCCGTGCTGATGCACATTTGAAAAATTTAGCTGCGTACTGCGGGCCAGAATCGAGTTTCCTCACCTTCGTAAACTAGTTGCACCTAGCAACATTTGTTTAACTGTGTGCAGGTTAATTCACATTTCTGCGCTGCAGACTTCACATTCTGGCGGCGGGAGATGGGTGATGGAATTTTTAAGCTTTGACGACATCGAACTTGCTGAAGTATTGACGCGCATTCCCCGCAAAGGCCGGGATCGCATGCAATTTGGCATCATCGAGCTGGATTTACGCGGCACGATCATGGCTTACAACATGGGGGAGGCGAAAGTCAGTGGCCGCAACGCTGCGGATATGATTGGTAAAAACTTTTTTTCCGATATTGCGCCATGCACAAAAACACCAGAATTTTATGGCCGATTTAAAGCGGGTGTGGAGAAGGGCAATTTCTCCGCGCGCTTTGACTATTTGTTCAACCACGAAATGAACCCCGTTGCTGTGCGCGTCAGTATGATGATGAGCACGATCGACGACGAGAATCGGGTGTTGCTGTTAATTCGCGTGCTGCCGGCTGAAGAACGCGAGCGCGCGGCGCGCGACATGGACCGATTGCGCGATGTCGAACAGAAGCGGCGCGAGCGGGAAGTCGCGCTGCCTGCACAGCAACCGCCAGCGCGTATCAGCGTAACGCGGGAGTCAACTCTGCAACTGACGGACAAATCTGTGCCGGAAGCATTGCGTATGCCGGCGCAAGCATCGCAGTTTCAAGCTTTGCCTGACTTGGACTTAGCCGACTACGTGCCTTCGGTTGCACCTGCTAAATCCATGCGCCCGCGTCAGCTAAATATTGCGCTTTTTGAAGACATTGCGTATGGACGTAGCCAGTTTGAATTGCATGACGGGATGTTTGAACGCACCCGAAAATCGGCGATCGCCCTGGAAAAAGCGATAAGCGAAGGCATCTCGGTTTACGGCGTGACCAGCGGTTTCGGGCCGTTGAGTGCGGAGGCGGCGAACCCAGATCCGATTGCGCATCAACGCAGCCTTTTGCGCCACCTTGCCACTGGAGTGGGGCGGCCGTTTAGCGTCGTGCAAACTCGCGCGGCGATGATCGCGCGGCTACAAACGCTGTTGCAAGGCTATTCCGGTGCTTCGGACCAAGTGATCAAATTGCTCAAGCGCGTGTTGGATGAAGGCTTGACGCCGATCGTGCCGCAAATGGGAACGGTCGGTGCCAGCGGTGATTTAACGCCACTTGCTCACATTGCGCTAGCGCTGGCGGGCGAAGGCGATGTAATGATTGGGCGCCAACAGCGCTCTGCGCAAAGCGCTTTGAGTGAGCGCGGAATTTTGCCGCTCAGTTTGGAAAAACGCGACGCCTTGGCGCTGGTGAACGGCTGCAGTTTTGCCACCGCTGCCGCCGCACTCAACGGCGCTCGTGCCCGCCGGTTATTGCGTTGGACCATGCTCGCCGCCAGCAGCTACACGCAGGTTTTACGCGGCTTTCAAGAGTCTTTGTCGCCGCTACTTTCTAAAGTACGTCCGCACATCGGTCAAATGACGATTCGAGCCGAGATGGCGCGCTTGGGGAAAGATGCGACGCGTCTGAAGTCAGTGGCAGATGTCGGCACACCGCCGCAGGACGTTTATACTCTGCGCTGTCTAAGTCAGCTGTTCGGCGCGGTTTTGGACGCCTTGGATCATCATGACACTACGGTCGAAATCGAATTAAATTCGGTCTCGGATAATCCGATTATTGATCCAGACAACGGCCAAGTCGTGCACGGCGGCAATTTTTTTGGTCAGCATGTGGGTTTTGCCAGCGACTATTTGCGCACCACGCTGATCCAATGGGCGCAATGGTTGGAACGTTCGATGGCGCGCTTGGTTGATCCTAACCTGCACGGGCAAGAAATTGCTGGGTTGGAACCGCAATTGCGCGGGCGGCCGCGCCAAAGCGGCTTCATGGGCGCGCAAGTCACTGCTAGCGCGCTATTGGCGGAATTGCGCTGTATGGCGTTGCCTGCCAGCGTGCAGGGTATGAGCACGAACTCAAACAACCAAGATATTGTGCCTTTGGCGACGATTGCAGCTCGACAAACCAGTGATGCGCTGGATATTTTGGCTAATATCACTGCGATCTTTAGTTTGGCCGTATGTCAGGCAATGGATTTGACCGAGAAATCTGAGCAGGGAAGCTATTCGCCCGCGGTTTTGGGGATGCGAGCGAAGCTGCGGGAACTGGTGCCGATGCTGCGCGATGATCGTGCGATGAGCGGCGAGATCACCACAATCGCCGTTTTTCTGAGTCAAAAAGAGCCTTCGGGTGACGCTGAAATTATGCTGTTTTGAACGCTGTCGCCGCGCCAACTGAAACGAGATCACAATCTTGGTATCAGCGCCCTGAGCTCGTGGCGCGCTGGCTAGAAGATTTCATTATTGGGCAGATGCGCCAGCTGCGTCCGAACTATGCGCCACCTGTGCAATTTAGCGGCCTGACTTTGAGTCGCGGTGACGCAGACATTGATTCGATTGAACTGATTGACGTCGCTAGTGCGCTTTACGTCGCACTGGACGCTGAGGCAAGCGGCAGCATTGATGCCGTGCCTATCGGGCGAAGTTTTGCCAGCTGGTGCGCATTTGTCGTGCATGCCGCCGCGCGCACCGAGATTTTGAGTTTTTACACGTCCGGTTCTACCGGCAAATCGCGTCGCATAGAGCATCAAATGCGCGATTTGGACGGTGAGATAAGCGATTTTTTACCCCAGCTTGGTGCCGGAGTTTTTATCCCCAAACGCATCGTAACGGTGATGCCAAGTCAGCATGTATACGGTTTTTTATTCGGCATTTTATTGCCTGCACAGCTCAATTTACCGGTGCTTGCGCTTAAAGGGCAAGCCGCTGCTCAGGTTCGGGCGCAGCTGCAGCCGGGCGATGTTTTGATAGCGCACCCCCACTTTTGGGTCGGGGCGCTGTTATCTGACGCGCCTTGCCAGGAAAACAAACCGCTTTGGCCGGTGGCGATGTTGGGCCTAAGTTCTGGGCAAGCATTGCCTGACGAGGTTTTTCAGCGAGCGCAATTACAGCGGATCAGAATATTGGAAATTTACGGAGCGACTGAGACCGCCGGTATTGCATGGCGTGATGCGCCAGGGCCTATGAGCTTGATGGCGAGGTACGAATTATCCGAATGCGGTCAACTTATAGACCGTTATCATCAAAATTTAATCGTATCCGCACCGGATCAGCTAGAACAAACGGAAGATGGACGATTGCATGTGCGTTCGCGGCATGATCGTGTAGTGCAAGTGGCGGGTGTGAATGTGCACTTGGAACAGGTTGAACAGACAATTCGTTTCGTGTCGGGAGTCGCATTGCTGCATGTCGATTTGGATCTAAGCACGCAGCGCTTGCACGCTTGGTTGGTTTCGCAACCCTTAGATGAAACGGCATTGCGCCGCTCATTGCAGACCCATTTGGGTAGTGCTGAATTGCCGTCGCGTTGGTATTTCGTAACCGCACTACCTAAAGTTTCAAATTGGAAGGCGTTGTAATTTAACTAACATGATTTCAAAGCAATTGCACCAAAGTGCTGTAAAAAAAGCTACATTTCATCACTGCAAACTGGCTTGGATAAGGTGATGACTGAATTAGCAAATATGTATCGTCGGCACATTGAGCAGCTACAAAAAATTGCTGCGGCTGGCCTTGAACGCGCTGGGTTTGACACTTTAGTTATCGCCAGCGGCGCTGAGCACTACCAATACGCGGATGACCGGCCCTATAACTTCGCTGTTAATCCGCATTTTAAGTACTGGGTACCGCTGGATCATCCGCACAGTTGGATTAGCTTTACGCCAGGCTGCAAACCCATTTTGGTGTACTTCCAGCCCGCAGATTATTGGCATCTTGCGCCCGCAGCGCCGAGTGGTTATTGGCTAGAGCATTTTGATGTCAGGGTGGTTCAAGACGTCGCCGAGGCCGCTCAACATTTGCCCGTGCCGGGGCCGCGCGTTGCGATCGTGGCCGAAAATGATGCGGGTTTGCGCGGCTTTGCCCCAAATAATCCGGACCTGTTGTTGACTTATCTGCACTTTTACCGCGCTTACAAAAGCGAGTACGAACTTGCTTTGATGCGTCATGCCCAAGTACGCGCGGTACGCGGGCACCGCGCTGCTGAAGCTGTATTTCGCGCCCAGGGCAGCGAATACGACATCCACATGGCCTATATTTTGGCGACTGGACAAACTGAAAAACAGCTGCCTTACGGCAATATCGTCGCGTTGAATCAACATTGTGCGGTGCTGCATTACCAACATCAGCGCCATGATAAACCGCTACAGCACTTAAGCTTTTTGATTGATGCAGGCGGATCGCATTTGGGTTACGCCAGTGACATTACCCGCACTTACGCCACGCACGACGGCATGTTTAATGACCTGATTAAAGCCATGGACGCAGCGCAGTTGCGGCTGTGTGATCTAGTACGCGTTGGCAACACCAATTCCAATATTCACATTGCCGCGCATTTGGAAATCGGCAGAATTTTGCAGGATTTCAAGCTCGTCAATATGAGCCCGGAAGCGATGCTGCAAGCTGGAGTGACCCACAAGTTCTTCCCGCACGGTATTGGCCACTATTTAGGTCTACAGGTACACGATGTCGGCGGTTATTTTAAAGATGATCACGGCACACTAGAACCCAAGCCAAGCGGCCACAAATATTTGCGACTGACGCGCGAATTGCTCGGTGATGAAGTTATCACAATCGAACCAGGTCTCTATTTCATTGATATGTTGCTGGACGAGCTCGCTGCCAGCGAACACGCTGGTTTAATCGCGTGGACTGAAATAGCTGCGCTCAAGCATTACGGCGGCATCCGTATTGAGGACGATGTGCGGGTGCGCAAAGCGGACGCGGTACAAAATTTGGGCCCAGAGAATTTGACCCGCGATGCGTTTTTGCTGGCGTAGATGCGCCGTACGCAATGCTTTTTGACTAGCGATGGTGTCCGGTTGCATTATGTTTGGAGCGCTAACACAACCCAAATTAAGTTGGGTATGCAGCTCAAATTTTTAATCGTTGAAGCACCTGTGCGCTGGTTCAAGAATTTCAACCCACCCCAAACACCCGATTACAAAGCTGTGCTAATGGCTGTGAATACAGGCCCAGCAACGCAAGTAACAGCGTATTCAGGATTAGAACTGCGCGCACATCCAAGCTTGCGCTCGGCGTGGCATCGGATTCTGGCTCGTCAAAATACATCACTTTAATCACGCGCAGATAGTAGTAGCTTCCGATCACGGCAAAAATTGCGGCGATGAAAACCAGTGCTTTCCAGGCAGCGCCTAACGCTACAACTGACATTAAAACCTGCAATTTGGCCCAAAATCCAATCAATGGCGGGATACCGGCGAGCGATGCCATGACGATCAGCATCGAAAATGCCATCCATGGGCTGCGCTTATTGAGGCCTTTGAAATCATCAATACGATCAAACTCTAAGCCCTCGCGCGATAAGCTGATCATGATACCGAAGGCCGCTGCGGTGCTAATCGAATAGACGATTACATAAAACAGCAGCGCCGAATAACCGACAGCGTTTGCACTCAACAGCCCCAACAACATAAAACCGACGTGGGAAATGGTGGAATAAGCCAACATACGTTTGAGGTTGTATTGGGCGATAGCGCCCAAATTACCTACGATTAGGGACGCCATGGCCAGCAACGCCAACATCTCCTGCCAGCGCGGAGCCAAATTTCCAAGACCTTCTGGAAGCAGGCGAATGGCCATGCCAACCGCAGCGAGTTTCGGCACGCTGGCGATAAAAGCGGTCATAGCTGTAGGCGCGCCTTCATAAACATCGGGCAGCCACATATGAAAAGGCACCGCGCCAAATTTGAACGCCAAACCGATCACAATAAAGGCCAGCGCAAACGACATCAGTACCAAAGTGCCCGGATCTGAAGCGTACAGGCTGCCAAGCTTGGAGTTGATTTCGAATAAATCGAGCGAGCCGGTCAAGCC
>JAYTAO010000392.1:0-3425 GCA_043737435.1 Rhodanobacteraceae bacterium
TCGCGAACGGCACTTAGCCCACATCCACTTGTCAGGGTAACAGATCGATATTCACTCAATGCTCCAGCTCGCTGCATGGTTGAATCAATTTAAGCTCGCGAGATACGATTTGAGCCTTGATTTGGAAAAAGGATGTCAGGTGCATAAGTTTTCGTGCCGTTCCCTGGCGCACTGAAGGATTATTGTGTTGGGGGTCGCTTCAGAAAACGGAAAATAATGCACGTTAAGCCGGTGGCAACGGTCGTAAAGGCCTGAACTTGCCAGCTCCGACCTTGTCGCTGCTGCGCCAAAGGCCCGTCAGGTTGATGTGCTCCCAGCCCAGTGGTGACAGGTATTGCAACATCGTGTCGTCCAGCACCCTTTTTGGGCATCGCTAGTATTGCGTTACGCAGCTTTCTGCTTGTAAAAATGCTGCAACATCTTTAGAGCAAGGAAATCGTGAACCTAGTGGGGGAAAACAGGGAAAACGGAAAAAATAGCACGCTAAGGGTTTTGAGTGGATTGTAGCTAACAAAATATCCGCTCGTGCGGGAAGTGTGGGTGTCGAAAAACAAGTGTTTGGCGACAGGCCCGCCTAAGCAGCCACGGCGCTCCTCGCCACCCATGAAACGGTGTGCGGAATGTGGGGTCTGGGGAGCAATGAAACAGTGAACCGACTTAAGCGCAGTGAAGTTTCACCCAGCGGCTTCGCTGCGTTTGAGCGGGAGCTCATACGGGAGCGGGTCCAAGCGGACTTGTCCGCAGCACGCGCACGTGGCCGTGTCGGTGGGCGAAGGGTTGCCTGCAAAGGCTGATGCCACTGCGATAGCTGCGGGAGCGCTTTATCGCGAGGCGCGCCGCAAACTTGGTAGCTGCTTAACTAGAACTGTAAAGACCAGCTATTGATATAGCCGGTGTCTCCAGCTGCGTTGTCATTGACGCGCAGCTTCCATACACCGTTGGCTACTTGGCTGCTGGCATTTACCGAAATTGTCTTGATGATATTTGCGGTACCGCCACCGGTGCGGTTATGCACGTTGTAGAGCGTGCCATCCGGCGCAACCAAATCAACTTTTAGATCGCCCTGATAGGTGTGCACAATATTCACCGACAAACTTAAGGTTGCCGGGGCATTGCCACTACGCCCGGCGACGGTGATCGGGCTATCGACGGTGGCGAAATCAGCGATCGCGTAATCGGTAGTATTTTGAAAGAAACTAACCGCCGTGCTGCTTACCGTGACAGTGCCAGTCTTGGTATTAGTCAGGCCACCATTGTCGGTAACTTTGAGCGACACGTTATAAGTACCTGCTGCGGTGTAGGTTTTGACTGGGTTTACCGAATTGGAGGTGCTGGCGTCGCCAAAAGTCCACAGATGCCCGGTAATGCTGCCATCGCTGTCTGTAGAGGAATTGCTGAAGGTCGCGGTCAATCCGCTAGTGGAGGAGATGAAATTTGCCACCGGCGCAACATTGCTTGGTGCGCTGTTCGTTTGGTTTACCCAAACTGGTGCGGACCACAAAATCTTGCCGTCGTCCTGGGTGATGCGAGCATAGTAGAAGTGCTGCCCCAAGCTCGGCGTGGTGGAAACGGTGGAGGTGCTGGCTAAAGTGCTTACCGTGCCATTGCGGCCGGGGGCGCCTTCTAAAATTGCCACTTGGGAAACCGAACGGCCGGCAGAATTTGCGTAATTGACAACCAGATTCAGGGCACCAGCATTACTAAAGCGCTCGCCCATCATGCGGCCATTGGCGGTAAGAATAATTTGCGAGTTCTTGTCGCTCGTGGCAAATACTCGGCGCGCCCGTACCGCGTCAATGAAAGACGCCTTCGTGAACGGGACACCGTTCGGGATCAACACAGCGGTTCGATTGGTCCAGCTAGCACCCCAGTTGGCGCAATGGTTGTCTTGATTGGTAGCCGGGGCGACGTGATAGCCGCGTTCGAGCAGCGCCTTGAATGCCGACTCATAGGAGCTGCGGCCGGTTTCGGTTTCGGTGGTGTTGCTGGAAAACGCCGAGGTGTTTTGTACCTCGGCAAGCGCCATCACTTCGTCGCCATCGGCCGTGTAACCCAGCGGCGTCGATCCGATCAGAAATTGGTCCGACGCGGATGGGTGGTTGAACTGACCGAGAAAGCCTTTCGTGCGCATCGTGCTGTACAACGTGGCGTAGTCGTTTTTCGCAACGAAGGTATCGCCCAACAGCTGGCCGCTGCTGTTGTATTCCCAGGAGAACAACTCGTTCGCATTGAGAATATTCAGATGCCCGCCACCGGTGATCACACCCCATTCCATGCCGTACAGAGCGACAAACCCTGGGTTGGCTGCGTTGAAGCTATTGGACGCACTCACGCCCGCTTGGTATCGGCTCTTGGCGGCTGATGCGCTAGCCGAGGTATTGGTGCTAGACGAGCCGTCAAAGTAATGGTTGTGTTCGGTTGCTGCGGAAAAATCCAAGCCCCGACCGCGCGCGTAGGCAAAACCGTCGTTAGGTCCAAAGGCTCCGCTTTGCGCGGGCTGCGAACTGCTGCAGCCGGGAATGGCGCCGCCACCGTCCGAATCGTTGCTTTGGGTATGCAGATTGCCAAAATATACGGTGTAGGGAAGCGAACCAATCGCCGACGCGGCGTCACCCGTATTTGTTCCGATAGGTAAGGCTGTAAAAAATGGCATGGCGACGCGCGCAGGCGTGCCGACGTGGATATCCCACTCTTGTACCACCGGCTCGCTTGCCACGCTTAAGGTGGCATCAACGCGCTCTTCCATCGTGCCAAATTGACTACGCGCAGTTAACGGGTCGGCGGCAGCGGCAGTCATGCGCACTTTATAGAAGCCGTCTGGCAAAGCGCGCTTGAATTCGCTGAGCCCGTCCCACGGCACCGTTACAACGACTTGCTTGCGAAACAGCATTTGCTCGCCGTGCCAGGTTTGCAAGGGCGCTTTGCCATCGCCAGTGAGCAGTTCCAACCGCCAAGCCACACTCGAACGCTCAACGGCGTCAATGTAGCTAAAGTTCAATTCAAATTGCCGCGCTTTTTTGGCTTGACCGCTAAATGGTGCAACCAAAGTGGCCTCAAATTCTTGGTGGTCTAAACTCGCGGCAGTAGCCATCGAGCACCACATCGAGCTGCTCAAAACCAGCGCAAGCGCTGTCTTGCTGGACTGCATTTTCATCCAAAAATCCTCAAATAATTAGGTATTGATCCCTACGTTTCGGATCCGAGACATAGGTAGAATGGTTTGGCGGTGCGCCTCCTACTCCGTGGCGTACAGTAGTTTGCGTTTATGTTGTTCTGATGATGTTTTCGTGACGGCGATCGGCACCAACCACCGAACGTTGAAGCGCGCGGTCCCAGCGGCCACCCGAAGCCTTTTCCTGAAAGATCAGCTCGCACCCGGCGGTGCGCAACGCAGCGATCTGCGCCGTTGTATCTTGATCCTGGGT
>JAYTAO010000393.1:0-3417 GCA_043737435.1 Rhodanobacteraceae bacterium
GACGGGCGCATGGTGGTGATCGAGATGAACCCGCGCGTTAGCCGCTCCAGCGCGCTAGCCAGCAAAGCCACCGGCTTTCCAATTGCCAAAATTGCTGCCAAGTTGGCGGTGGGTTATACGCTGGACGAGCTACGCAATGATATTACTGGCGGCGCGACACCGGCCTCTTTCGAGCCCGCGATTGATTATGTCGTCACTAAAATTCCGCGTTTCGCCTTTGAGAAATTCCCGAAAGCCGACGCACGATTGACCACGCAAATGAAATCGGTGGGCGAGGTGATGGCGATGGGCCGCACCTTCCAGGAGAGCTTACAAAAAGCCCTGCGCGGCATGGAAACCGGAGTTTCCGGCCTAGATCCGCGCCTGTTTGTTGATGGCAAAGCCCGGCAAACATTATCTGAAGAAGACAGCTTTGAGCTCAAGCGCCAGCTGCGCGAGCCTAAACCCGACCGTATTTTTTATGTCGCCGATGCGCTGCGTGCGGGCTGGACAGCCGAATACGTGCATGAGCTGACCGCGATTGACCCGTGGTTTTTAGATCAGATTCTGCAGTTGATTGAAGTTGAAACCACACTCAGTGCGCGCGGCATTGAAGCACTGAACGCCGCCACGCTGCGCCATGTAAAGCGCATGGGTTTTTCTGATATTCGCTTAGCAAGCGTGACTGGCAGCACCGAGCGCTCGATTCGGCATTTGCGCCGCACCTTAGGCGTGCGCCCGGTTTATAAGCGCGTCGATTCCTGCGCCGGTGAGTTCGCCACCGACACCGCCTATATGTATTCGACCTACGAAGACGAGTGCGAATCCAATCCAACGGCGAACAAGAAAATCATCGTGCTGGGCGGCGGGCCGAACCGCATTGGGCAAGGCATCGAGTTCGACTATTGCTGCGTGCACGCGGCCTTGGCGCTGCGCGAAGATGGTTATGAAACTATCATGGTCAATTGCAATCCGGAAACCGTATCGACCGATTACGACACCTCCGATCGGCTGTATTTTGAGCCGCTGACTTTGGAAGACGTGCTTGAGATTGTCGATAAGGAAAAGCCGCATGGCGTGATCGTGCAGTACGGCGGGCAAACGCCACTCAAGCTGGCGCGCGCATTGGAAGCGGAAGGCGTGCCCATTATTGGCACCAGCCCGGATGCGATTGATGTCGCTGAAGATCGCGAACGCTTTCAACAGTTGATTAAGAAATTGGGCTTAAAGCAACCGATAAACCGCACCGCCCGCACGCCGGATGAGGCGCTGCTATTGGCGCGTGAAATTGGCTATCCGTTGGTGGTGCGGCCCAGTTATGTTTTGGGCGGGCGCGCGATGGAGCTGGTGCACGCCGAGGCCGATTTGGCGCGCTACATGCGCGAAGCGGTGAAAGTCAGCCATGATTCGCCGGTGCTGCTGGATTGTTTTTTAGATAACGCAATCGAGGTCGATGTCGACTGCATTTGCGATGGTACCGATGTGCTGATCGGCGGCATTATGGAGCACATTGAAGAGGCCGGGATCCATTCCGGCGATTCCAGCTGCGCACTGCCGCCTTTTTCTTTGAGCGCTGCGGTGCAAGATGAATTGCGAAGACAAGCGACGCTGATGGCAAAAGCGCTGGGCGTGGTGGGCTTGATGAATACCCAATTTGCGATCCAGGGCGAGGAAATTTTCGTACTTGAAGTCAACCCACGCGCCTCGCGCACGGTGCCTTTTGTTGCCAAAGCCACTGGCGTTGCGTTGGCAAAAATCGCGGCGCGCTGCATGGTTGGAAATACGCTAGCTCAACAAGGCAAAATGTTCGAAGTAATCCCTGAGTATTTCAGCGTGAAGGAGCCGGTGTTCCCGTTCGCAAAATTCCCAGGCGTTGACCCTTTGCTTGGGCCAGAGATGCGCTCGACCGGCGAGGTGATGGGCGTAGGCCGCACCTTTGGCGCGGCTTTTGCCAAGGCGCAGCAGGCGGCAAATGAAAAAGCGCCAAAAGTTGGTATGGCGTTTTTATCAGTGCGCGATGCTGACAAAGAACGCCTAGTTCCGCTCGCAAAAGATCTGATCGAGCGCGGTTTTAAATTGGTCGCCACGCGCGGCACGCAGCAAGCGCTGCTCAGTGCCGGTATTGCCTGCGCACGCGTCAATAAAGTCGCCGAAGGCCGCCCGCACATCGTAGATATGATGAAAAGCGACGAGATTGCCTTTATTGTCAACACCACCGAAGGCCGTCAAGCGATTGCCGACTCGTTTTCAATCCGTCGCGAAGCACTACAGCACCGCATGAGCTACACCACCACGATTCCCGGCGCTAGGGCGATATTGCTGGCGATGGAGCACCAAAATTCGACCGAGGTGTTTGCTTTGAAGGCGTTGCATCGGGAGTTGGTGGGTTGAGTAGCTGCGGCTTCCCGCTCATATTTTTTGTTTGTTTCGCTCAAGTTTGCGTGGCACAAACCCCAGACCTACCACACTTAAAAAAACAAGAAAGCTACGCAAGTGTTCGCAGTAAAATGTTGAAACTTGGCTGGAAGCCTTATCACGCAAAAGATGCGGATACTTGTTTGGAAGGCGATGCGCGCTGCGAAGGCAGACCTGAAATGGAAGCTTGTGCAGGTACAGGTCTTGGAAATTGCCGATTCCTATGGAAAAAACGGGGGAAAACAATTGCAATTTGTACTGTTGGTTATGACGGTAAGTATGATGGCACCTGCACCTAATTGCTCATTCAAGCGGCACGCTTAACGGTGCCCCAAATGTTGACCATGGACATAGATGCGCACCTTATCAAGTGCCAAGAAATGTACTTCGGTGCATCGCGTGCCACGCCAGAAAAGATGGCGGCGAGCATGATGTTTCAGGTTCGACTAACCGTTGGGTTCTGGCAGCCCATCAAGGGTTCGTGCAAAGAGCGACCGGGGCGAGGACGTGCACCACGCGAAAGACGCAAAAGACCTGTTTGGGCAGCTCGGCATCTGATGCGCCTGCCCGACTATTCTGACCAGTTTAAGCGCGATGTGAAACAGGCGCAAAAACGCGGTAAGAATATGGAAAAGCTCAAGGCCCTCCTGAGCTTGCTAATTGACGGCAAGCCGATACCAGCCGCCTACCTAGACCACCCACTGAAAGGCGGCGGGCGTGGTTTCCGCGATGCCCACGTCGAGCCTGATTGGCTGCTGATCTAGACTATTGCCGGGAGTGTTGTGCGGTTCGAGCGCACCGGGCGGCATTCGGACTTGTTCGACGAGTGAGAGGAGAACCAACAAAGCCTCTACTTAACCACCGAAACCGCAAAGTTAGGATGCTCCGGGTTAACGATTAGCCGCTGGGTTCTCGGGTCAACCATAATATCCATGGCCTCCATGGGAATGCAGCCCATCAAGGGTTCATCACCTAATACCAGCGCCTCAGTGGTGTACCAGCGGTTTTCAAACTCGATGGTAA
>JAYTAO010000394.1:0-8306 GCA_043737435.1 Rhodanobacteraceae bacterium
GCGCCGCAGGAGAATTGCGCTGCGCCAAAGTCTACAAAGATATGCGCCAGCGCAGTTTTAAGCAGCGTGCGCAGTATCAAGAAGGCCGAAAATCGCGCGGCAGTCGCGAACAGCGGGCAATGGGCAAAGCCAGCAGTTTCGGACGTAAAGAAGCCGAAGAGCAATGGAAAAATACCGAGGTGGACGCCTTGTTCCAGCTGCACCGTGCCGGACTGCGCGTGCCAAAACCATTTGGTTTTTATTCTGGTGTACTGATTATGCAAATGCTGGTGGACGCCACCGGCGATAGTGCGCCGCGTTTGAATGATGTTGAGCTAAACCCAGAACTTGCGCGTGCATATCATGCAGTTTTGATCGAGCAAATCAAATTGATGCTGTGCGAAGGGCTGATCCACGGCGATTTAAGCGAATACAACGTGCTGGTTGATACGACAGGACCGGTCATCATTGATTTGCCGCAAGTCGTTAGCGCCGCAGGCAATAACAACGCACCCAGCATGCTCAAACGTGATGTAGGCAACATCACATTGACGCTATCTGCGTTCGCACCCGAGTTGGCGCAAACACACTACGCCGAGGAAATGTGGGCACTGTTTGAGAAATCGGAGCTGCGTGCAGACACGGTTTTGACTGGCAAATTTAAATTTAGCAAGAAAGCGGCTAACGTCGCTGAAGTTATGGAAGCCATCGTTGACGCCAAACAAGTCGCGCTTATTCGTGCGCAAGCGCGGGAAGCAGCGGAGCGTGATGAGCACTAATTGTGGTTAAAACGGGCTGCGTGCCAGCATTGCTCGCATGACGACAAAATTATCATTTCGCTACCGTATTGCCAGCGCGCTAATTGGCGCAGTCACGCTATTTGTGTTGTTTTACTGCCTGCTGATCATGCTTGTACGGCCATCGAATGTGCGTGATTGGTCGCTAGATCAAACGCGCCTTGCGCACGCCAAATTTTCGGTAAATAAAGTTCAGATTCAAAATGTACGTAACGCGGTCTATAGATCTAGCTCAGAGTTTGACGTGCAGTGGGAAACGCGTACCTACGATTTAAGTCAAATTGAGACGCTGTGGTTCCTGGTGGAACCGTTTTCAGATTGGCGTGGCCCGGCGCATACTTTCTTGAGTTTTGGTTTCGCCGATGACCAATATCTGGGCGTCTCGGTAGAAATTCGCAAAGAAAAGGGGGAAGCTTTTTCGCCCTTACTGGGCTTGTTTCGCCAGTACGAGCTCATTTATGTCCTCGCCGACGAGCGCGACTTAATTATGCTGCGCGCTAAGTATCGCAACGATCCGGTTTTTCTTTACAAAATGCGCGCGACGCGTGAACAAATACAGGCATTGCTTGTGTCGATGTTGCAGCGTGCAAATCGACTGGCAGAACATCCGGAGTTCTACAACACGCTCAACAACACCTGCACCAGCAATATTGTTAAACATATTGACGTGATCGCGCCAGGGCGCATTCCCTGGAGTTACAAAACCTTGTTGCCGGCTTATTCCGACGATTTGAGTTTTGATCTAGGGCTGATTGACACGAGTTTGCCTAGAGATCAATACCGCGCCGCGCATCAGATCAATGCGCTCGTTTTAAAGTATGCCGACAGCGCCAATTTTTCTAAGGCCATTCGCAGCAAAAATGCCGGCGTTAGAAATTCGGCAAAATGAGCTGTCCGCAAAGTATCAGCCCTGCATCGCTTCCAGCTCCTTGCCCTTAGTTTCCTGCACGTATTTGAGAATGAAAAATATCGAAATCACGGCTGCAACGGCGTACGTGGAATAGGTAGCTGCAAGACCAATCTTGATCAACAGAATCGGAAAGGTCATGGTAATCAAAAAATTTGACAGCCATTGAAACAGCCCTGCCACCGCAAGCCCTGAGCCGCGGATTTGATTCGGGAACATCTCACCCAACATCACCCACATCACCGGGCCCCAGGAAAAGTTGAAAAACATCACGTATGCGTTTGCAGAGATCAAAGCGGTGGTGCCCATAGCACCGGACAGCTGCAGCTTACCCCCAGCATCCAAGGCACCGGTAGCGAACGCAAAAGTCATCAGCGCAAGCGTTACCGCCATGCCCACCGAGCCGATCAGCAACAGCGGGCGGCGGCCAATTCGATCAATCAGCGTCATCGACAGCAGACAGGCACCGACGCTAAGCGCACCTGACAGCACATTGATCAGCATCGCGTCGTTTTCGGAAAAACCCACCGCTTGCCAAAGCACTGCGCCGTAATAGAACACCACGTTAATGCCCACCAGCTGCTGAAACGTCGCCAACCCGATACCCACCCAAACAATGGGCCGGATTTTGCCAGTGCTGCGCTGGATTAAATCGGATAAGCGTGGCGCATGCTCGTGTTCAATGGATTTGGTAATTTCGTCTAGTTTTATTTTTGCTTGGGCGCCGCCATACAAGCGCGTCAACACCGCCAAACCTAATTCTTTCCGGCCCTGTGCCACCAAAAAGCGCGGGCTTTCTGGGATAAACATTAACGTGATCAAAAACAGCGTCGCCGGAATTATTTGAATCCAAAACATCCAACGCCACGCCTCAAAACCCCACCAAAATAGCTGCACGGATGATCCGGCATATTTGGCCAATAAATAATTACTGACGAACGCAGAAAATAACCCAGCAATAATGGCAATTTGCTGCACCGAACTGAGCCGACCTCGATAGCGCGCTAACGAAACCTCGCTGATGTAAGCTGGCGAAATCACGCTTGCGGCACCGACCGCTAAGCCACCGAGCACTCGGTATAGAACAAATTGTAGCGACGATGTTGCAATTCCGGCGCCCCATGCGGAAATGAGAAAAAACGTCGCCGCTACAATCAGCACCCAGCGCCGGCCATAGACATCGGAAAGTCGCCCGGCAAAAAATGCGCCAACCGCACAACCTAAAAGCATCGACGACACGTTAAATCCGGTGCCCATCGAGTCGGACTCAAACGCCAGTTTTAAGCCATCCACGGTGCCGTTAATTACGCCACTGTCAAAGCCAAATAAGAAGCCCCCGATGGTGGCGACGCAGCTAATCAAAATAATGAAGAAGTTATTTGCCGCGCCATCGTTTCCGACGTTTGCATTCGATGCTGTGGTCATTGGATGCCTTTATTTTTGGATCAACAAAGTCGAGATGAGCTAAAGCTGAGTCGGGAATGTAGCGTAACAATGGGTGATCGTTGTGCGGCTGCATACGTATTCTTAGCTAGAAGTTGCGCAGCTAAATCCAAAATTAGCCTCGAGCCAATTGCTCGTCTAGTTCAGCCGCTGCCCGCAGACCGCTAAAGTACGCGCCGTGTGCGATGCCAGGGTAGTCAGCGACCGTCGCTTCGCGTTCGATATTTACGCCGGCCCGACCGGCTTAGCAAGTGCCTCGGAATTCTGCATCAATGCGCCCGGCGCAGCCACGCTGGGGAAACCGCACGCATGGATCGGCGGCCCAGACATTCCCGCACCCACCAAAATGACATTCGCGCTCTGCGTTTTTGTTGAGGCGGCGACGCGCCCTAACCCAGGGCTTGCGGCTAAAGCCGCTAGCAGACGACGACTTAGTATTTGCGCGCGAATCTCCAAGCTGTGGGACAAAACCGCAGGGACAACACGGCTGGAAAATTTTTTTCTCTATGGCGCCGTTGCAATGGGCCGGTCGGGGTCAACGATCCAACCAGACCAAGAAGGCGCGTAGAGGGCCGCGCCTTCCAAGCCGGCCTCCGCCATCGCCAGTAAATTGTGGCAGGCAGTGACTCCGGAGCCACACATCATCACTGCCTGTTCAGGCGCTTTGTCGCCCAGCAACGCCAAAAATTCGCTGCGTAATATTTCACTGGTCTTGAATCGGCCGTTTCGCATATTTTCTGAAAATGGCCGGTTGTAAGCACCGGGCACATGTCCGGCGATCGGATCTAAGGTTTCATCGCGTCCAGCAAAGCGATTCGCCGGACGCGCATCAACTAATATTTTTGTTCGATCTGCAAGTGCAGCCTGCAAAATTGCGCTATCAATCTGTGGCATGGCGGCAAAGCTAAGCGCTTGCGCGACGTCGCTGGCGAGTGGCGAAATTTCAGTACTCAGCGCGAAATTTGCCGCGCGCCATGCAGTCAAGCCACCGTCCAACACGTAAACGTTTTTAAAGCCCGCAGCGCGCAACAACCACCACGTCCGTGCGGCATAAGCACCGTTATCTTGGTCATAACAGACGATTTTGTCGTCGCGTTTGAGGCCACAGCTTGCCAGGGTACTTGCAAAGTGTTGCGGGCTTGGCAAGGGATGTCGGCCATGAGTCTTGATGCGCGACATATCACTTAAACCATGTTCAAGATGGATATATTGCGCGTTGGGAATATGTCCAGCTAAAAAGCTGTTGATGCCAAAGTCAGTGTCAGCCAAGCTAAAGCTGACATCAATGACTTTCACTGATGCAAGATTTGCGTGTAGCCATTCGGCGCTAATAATAATGTGCATGCGTCCTTCCAAAAGATTCAATTGTGTGGGCAAAACACGGGTGATTCGTGGTCGCGCGCGCAGCGATCTGTTGGCGCGAATTGTATGCTCAAAAGCGAAAGTCCGTTCGCTGACCATTGAATGCCGTTGAAGTATAAAAAATTGCGGCAATTGAGAACGCTTGAGTCGAAGAGTCCTGATGCATCAAACGCATTCGTGCGCTCGAGCTTTGGGTGGCTGTCCGCAAAAAGATGCCCTGCAGCGTCCTTACGGACCAATCGAGGCTCGCTTTTTAGTGGCACAGCCTTGGTGGCGCAATCCGTGGCTGGCCTTTGTTTTGGCGACAGCATGGATTTATTCGGGGGCTTGCTTAGCACGATTGCGCGCGGATGCGCTTAGGCGAAAAGCGCTCAAGCTGGCGCCGATGGCATGGCCTGACTTTGCTGGCGTACAAACCCATCAAAGCCTTCCAATAAACTCGCAAACCTCTCGTTTGATCCTTCCAGCTGTATTAATGCCGCACACGTTGCCTCAAAGCTGGACACCTGATCGGGCCGATGCGCTTTGCGAATCAAGTATTTTGATGCAGGAATTTGGTTCAGACGCAGGCGCAGCAAGCATTGCAGCAACGGGTTTAGATAGAGCATTTTCCGACTTTTACGCCAGCTGCCGTCAATGACCACTAGCCGTAATCGCGCCGGGTCAGCTAAAAGTTCGGGTGCCAAAATGCTTCGGTTGCAAATGGGATCGGCATCTTTTGGCAGCTCTGGATACAGCAAAATTGGCCGCTTTTGCCGTTGTTCCGCCGGTTGTGCTGACCAAGACGCGGTCAACAGCGCCTGCAATTTCAGCGGGGCGAAAGTTTCGCCCACTTCAATTCGACTATTTGTTAGGCCCAAGCTTAATAAGCGAGCGCTGCCTTTAACCTGCTGCACTTCCAATGGGTGCTGCAAAATCAGCACTTCAGTAGCGCAACTTGTGGGCCGAATCCACTGGCAAATACAGCCGGATTGGGCGCGCTGGCAGCGGGCGCAGAGCGCTCGTGGCTGCGAGGAGTTTACCCAAATGTTCAAAGTTCTGATCCCGCTAACGCAAGCTAAAATGTAAGCTTAGAGCAAGTTCACTAAAAGAAGCGATTCGATGCCAGACACACTCCAGCCTGAGTCATTAATCGCAGATGTTCAAATCGCCGATCGCACGCCCGCTGGCGATGAACTTGGGCAAGCGCGGCCAGTTGAAGCCGAAATCCTACGTCCAAAAATGTTTGCGCCCAGCGAGTATCCGCCGGTTTCTCACATCGGCGGCCGAGATGCGTTTGCCGGTATCGTGGGCCGGAATGTTTCCGACTATTTGATGCAAAGCGCGCAACGCCACCACATGCAGCTTTCCCAGATGGCCGATAATAAGGCGAGTATGTTGATTACCGTAAGCTCACTGGTGCTAACCGTTTCGATTAGCCGCTTGAATGATCCGGAGCTGCGTTTGAGCATCATTATTTTGACTAGCTTCACTTTGGCGGCGTTGCTGATGGCGATTTTGGCGGTGCTGCCGAAATATCGTCCCTTGAAACTGACCGACACGACAAAGCTGCCAAATTTTTTTAACCCGATCTTTTTTGCGCATTTTTCCGAATTACCGCGGGAACAGTTTTTTGAACTTTTAGGTAAAACCTTGCGCCACGATGCTTGTGTTTACGAAGTTTTGGCGAACGATCTTTACAGCATCGGGCTCTATTTGGCGCGCCATAAATACCGTTATTTGCGATTTGCCTACCTGTTTTTTTTGTGCGGTTTCGTTTCAGCGACTGCCATCCAGGTTTACAAGATGCTGGGCCACGGCGGATAATGAGATAAGCGGTTCGCGCCAGCCTAGGTGGCTAATTTTGTTTCTTACCGAGCCATTGGCTCCGCTGATTGTTGCCTCGCTCAAGCCCGAACTTTCCGTGCGCACAAGCGTCGGCAGCGCGCACGATACGCAGCTTCACGGCGGGGCTAAACGCCCGCCGACCCTGTGTACGAAGGGGTTTTAATTTCATTAGTTTGAACTGGTGGAACAGGCGCAGACGATGGGTTACGTAATGGTTTTGGCATAAATATCCTAAAAGCCGCCCTGAAAATAAGTGTCAACTCAATGTGAAGAGTGTCTCAGGTGATATGGGCACGTAGGGCATTGCCTTGACTCCGGACGCGAACTGAATTGGCACGCGAGTTCCCGCTGTAAAAGCGCGACAATCCAAGTTCTAAACTACGCGCCGCACGAAAGCAGCACACTGCACAACCACGGGTGCCTAAGTCAAACTTTTTAATGTCCATTTTCGTGCCGACCAATTTTAGCTCGCTGACGTCAAAAAGATGATTTGTCGGTCCCGGTAATAGCCCAAAGCGGTCAATCAATTCGATTTTCATCTCGCGCAGGCTTTCCGAATCGGTGCAGGCGTCGATGCGTTTGCAAAGCATCAGCCGCTCGTGCATGTCGGGCAAATAGTCATCCGGCAAGCGCGGCTAGGTGCAAGTTAATCTCCGCTCCGCGATTACGTGGTTCATCCAAACTCGGTAGTTTGCCTACTTTTCAACGCTTTGACCGAGCGCTCTAGCATCTCGGTATAAAGGCTAAAGCCGATCTCGGCAATTTGCTTAGATTGCTGTTCACCCAAAAATTCGCCGGCTCCACGAATTTCTAAATCGTGTGTGGACGGTAATGCTGGCCGGGCCGCGCTTTTTGCGTTCCCGCTTTATGCGTTCGCCGTAAAGTCGGCACTCGGTCAACACCACCTTTTTGAGCTGATCTAGCGCAAACCTGCGTTGTTTCGCGCGTCCAGCATGAACGAAAAGTTCGGAAAATCAATGTATGTTCGCCGCCGTACAGACTCCGCCAGCGCAAAAACAGACGATTGAAAGCGCAAAACGTCAAGTAAGTTGTGAAGGTTATGAACCTTAGCAACGCAGATAAACAATCGAGTAAAAATTAAAAACGGAGCCAACAATATGCAAAAACTTAAAGATTTGATGAGTCGAAATGTGCAGATCATTGGTCCAGATGACTTGATCCAGGCGGCAGCGGTACAGATGAGCGACGGCGATTTCGGAATGCTGCCGGTGGCAGAAAATGACCGACTGATTGGCACGTTATCGGACCGCGACATCGTGATTCGTGCAGTAGCAAAAGGCAAGGACGCCAGCACCAAAGTCCGCGATGTAATGTCCGAGGGCGTGATCTGGGCCTACGAGGATGACTCAGTTGAAAAAGGCGCCAGGTTGATGAGCGAACATCAGATTCGCCGGCTACCGGTTTTAGACGTCGAAAAGAAGTTGGTAGGGATTGTGGCCTTGGGCGATTTTGCGGTAGTTAGTACCGATGCCAAAGCCGCAGGAGAAGCGCTTTCCGAGATTTCGAAAGCCAATTGATGTCATGAAAAGCAATCCACTTTCGCGCGACGCTCTAGCGGAACCCGGCGTTTAAATCTATTTTTAGGAGTAATTTATGTTGCACTACACACTGGTTTTCTTAGTCATTGCCATTATTGCTGCCATTTTTGGTTTCGGCGGTATCGCCGGGTCGGCAATCGGCATTGCAAAGATTCTGTTCTTTGTCTTTTTAGTGCTGTTTGTATTATCGCTGCTATTTGGCAAACGCCTACGCGGTTAAACCTCAGCTCAGCACCTATTAATACACCGTTGGCAAACCAATGGCGCCTTTAGTTTCGTAACTTTGTGCACGAAATCTTTAACCCTATTTTTTAAAGTGCGAATAACTAACCTAAGACAAACCGATTCTGGCTTTTGCCTTTGCGGGAAAAGGCTTGATCGGCGATTTGTCGCTAAGCTCCAAAATAACCAAATCTAAGAATTAGACTAAGA
>JAYTAO010000395.1:0-8296 GCA_043737435.1 Rhodanobacteraceae bacterium
GTTCGCGCAGCGTGGTTTCGGCTTTTGCACGGCCTTCAAAACTGCCGCTTTCCTCGTCCGCTTCACCGCCGCCCGCGCCCCAATCGCGCAGCTCCGACATTTCCCGCATTTCATTAAATTCTACGTCTAAATCGGCACCACCATCATCGCTGCTTGCATTGCTGGATTCGGATTCGGCGCTGTCGTTTGCAGGCTCAGCAACGCTTTCATGCTCGGGGCCGGTTGCGCGTTCCTGGCTTAAAAATTCCGCTGCCAAGTCAACAGACTTTCGATCCGCATCGCTGGTGCAATCATCACTATTCGGCGCGCTGGCAGAATCGTCATCGGGTTCCAACACCGGATTGGATTCCAACATTGACGAAATTTCAACGTCCAGTTCTAAATTGCTCATGGCCAGCAGTTTGATCGCCTGCTTAAGCTGTGGCGTCAAAGAGAGCTGGTTACCTAGTCGTAGCTGTAAAGCGGGTCGCATTACAAGAAGTGTGCCAGCTTTTTGATATGAAAGGCGAAGGTTCAGGAAAAACTTCTGCACCGCCGATTTTTAGTGTTGTGGCAACATAGCACTGATCGATTCCGGGCCAAACCTATGCCAGCCACTTTGCAAAACCAGTATTTGACGCCTTTTGAAAAAGGCAACCAAAACCAAACCTCCACGTGGTCGGACTGCATCGCGTTCTATCAAAAATTAGCTGCAGATTTCCCGAGTGTGCTACGTTTTTTTCAGATTGGTACGTCCGACGCTGGGGTGCCGATTCACGCGGGGCTAGTTAGCGCTGATGGTGTTTTTGAGCGTGCCGAACTGAAACGCCTGCAACGCCCAATATTCTTTAATAACAACGGCATTCACCCTGGCGAGCCGGAAGGAATCGATGTCTGTACGGCGCAGGTACGAGATTTCTGCGTGCAACCGGAGCGTTTAGCTGAGTTGGTGCAAACGGTGTATTTATTCATACCCATTTATAACGTCGATGGCAGCCTCAATCGGCAAAATAGCTCGCGCGTCAACCAAGATGGCCCAGAGCAGTTTGGTTTTAGGGCCAACAGCCGAAACCTGGATTTAAATCGCGACTTTATTAAATGCGATAGTTTGAGCGCGCAGGTTTTCAATCGCTTTTTCAGTGATTGGGACCCGGATGTGATGGTCGATACCCACACCTCCAATGGCGCAGACTACAGCTACACCATGACCTTGATTCAAACTCAGGCCGATAAGCTGGGGGGCGCACTGGGCGAGTATTTACGTGAGTCCATGCTGCCGGCTATTTTTCAAGAAATGACTGCGCGTGGCTGGCCGACCTGTCCTTACGTTAACCCGGTCAAAGTGACGCCGGACGATGGCATTGAGGATTTTTTAGAGACGCCGCGTTTTTCCACCGGCTACGCGGCCTTGCATCACACCATTGGGTTTATGCCGGAAACCCACATGCTGAAACCTTACGCGGATCGGTTTGCTTCGATGCGAGCGTTGGTGCAAACGGTGTTGGCCTTTACCGTAGCAAATGCGTCTGTTATTCAAAGCTTACGTGCGCAAGCGAAGGCGCAGGCGGCGAAACAATCAATCTGGCCGGTGTGTTGGCAAGCCGATCACAGCCGCCAGTCGAAATTCCGCTTCAATGGCTACCAAGCGGTGCGGCTGCCGAGCCAGATCGGCAACTATCAACGTCTAGCTTATGACCGAACCCAGCCCTGGGAAGCCGATATTGCCTATTTCAACTACTTCAGCCCCTGCGTTGAGGTCAAAACGCCCAAAGCTTATTTAATTCCGCAAGCTTGGCGTGAGGTTATTGAACGACTGAGCTGGAATAAAGTCGAACTTAAGCGGCTTGACGCGGATCAGGCGTTTACGGTGCAGAGCTATGAAATTTTGTCGGTGCAATCGCGCGCGCAAGCTTACGAGGGGCGCATGTTTCATGATGCCGTCGAGCTGAAACGACGAGCAGAAACCTTCCACGCCCGCGCTGGGGACTATTTGCTGAATTTGCATCAGCCCAACGCGCGTTATGCGGTGGAAACCTTGGAGCCACAAGCGCACGACAGCTTTTTTAGATGGGGCTTTTTTAATAGTGTGTTGGAAAAGAAGGAAGCGTTTTCCGACTACATTTTCGAAGACAGCGCGCTAGAAATGCTGCAGGAAGATGCCGCGCTAAACGCGAGCTTTGAGCAATGGAAGCGGCAGCATCCTGAGCAATTGACGGATCAAAATGCGGTGTTGGAATTTATTTTTACGCACGGAAAACGCCATCACGAACCGGAATGGCGACGCTACCCGGTTTATTCGGTTTTCGAATTCACCGCTTGAAGCAATCTTGAGTTTCCAAAAGTCAACTTATTTCGACTCCGGGCGTTATCTGCTTTCTGTCGCCGATCAACTAGTCACGGCTTGATTCAATTCCGGAGTTCTCCATGTTTTTCCGTTATCTTGCTTACGCTTTTTGTTTGCTTAGCACTGGTTTTTTGAGCTCAACTTCATACGCTATTGGTCCCGCTGCCGGCCAGTGGTACGACCGCACGCACGCGGGCCATGGGCTTGACCTAAACCGCGCGGGCGGCACTTTGTTCGGTACTTTTTATAGCTATGCCAGCGACGGCAGCGCGCAGTGGCTTTGGCTGCACACGCCCGATGTTGCTGCGCCGTCGGGAACGTTGACGCGTTTTAAAAAGTTATTAACTGCGCCACCGACTGCTGAAGTCATCGGTAATTTTTCATTAGCCCCTGTTACGAGCTGCAGCGACGGCATCGCGCGGCCGGGAGTTACCAACCTTTTGGAGTTTCGCTTCAGCGTGCCACAAGGCAGTCAAGTTTGGTGCTTGGAGCCATTATTACCCGCTGCAGCCGTGCCGGAATCGGCGTTAGACGGGCACTGGTATATGCCGCAAAGCAGCGGTGATCCTGATTTAGGATGGGGTTTGGTAACGCATTATTTTCCCACCGCCACGGGCACACAGACCTTCCAAGCCTTTTATTTTTACGACGCATCTGGCAACCCGCGCTGGGCGGTGGCCAATGCGGCAGTCAGTGGCTTTGCGCAAAGCTTAGATTTTTTTACCCTGACTACGACCTGTTTCGCTTGCCCGACCTCGAAACTGAGCGAACTTCCGGTGGGCCGTGCCGAATTGAGTTTGCGTACGCCGCAGGAAAATGCCGCGGGGGCGAATCGTTTGCAAATTAGCCTACGTTACGACAGTAATTCTAATTTTAGCCGTAGCGGTGAACTGGCTTTGTTATCGAGGTCTAGGCTAGTTCCCCAAGTACGCGCCACCACGCAAGGTTTGGTCACGGGTATCCGTGCGGAAACGGGTGTGGAACGCTACTCGAACATTCCCTATGCTGCTCCGCCCGTGGCGGCGTTGCGATTTCGCGCTCCACAAAAATCGCCTTTGCGCGCGCAGATTTACAGCGCGCAAAGCCTCGGGCCGGGGTGTTTGCAGCCGGGTGCGCAATCGTTGTTTACCGCAGCGCCATTGACGCAAAGCGAAGACTGTTTACAGCTGAATATTTGGCAGCCTCCGCTGTCGGATTCCGCTCGATTGTTGCCGGTGATGCTGTGGATTCATGGCGGCGGGCTAACGATTGGGTCTGCCACAGATCAAATCAGTACCCGACTAATTTTTGACGGCAGCGCGTTTGCGAATCAAGGCGTGGTGCTGGTCAGTATCAACTACCGGCTGGGCGCATTTGGCTACATGGCACCGCGCGCGATGTTTGGTGAAGCGCCAGATCAACCGTCAGCGGGCAATTATGGCTTGCTTGATCAAATCGCTGCACTGAACTGGGTGCGAGAGAATATCGCGCAGTTCGGCGGAAATCCAAATTTGGTGACGATCTTTGGTGAGTCCGCCGGTGGTGTTAGTACCTGCGCGCTGCTGGCAGCGCCTGCCGCTCGGGGCTTGTTCGCGCGTGCAATTTCGCAAAGCGGCAATTGTTTGCGCGCGCCCACCACGCTTGAAGCCGCCTTGAGCCAAGGGGATCGCATTGCGATTAATGCGGGCTGTACCGATATCGCCAATCAGCGCAACTGTTTGCGCGCATTGAGCGCGCCCGCGTTATTGGAAGCCTCGAAAGCGGTGGTGAACTTGACTGGCACCGCCGTTGGCGAAACATACGGCCTGAACCTCGACAGATTTGCGCTCACCGAAGCCCCCGCTGCTGCTGTTGCGAGTGGCCGCGCCGCGCCCGTGCCGTATATGTTGGGTGTCAATGATGACGAAAGCACCTCGACTAATCCGGCGACGGGATTGCCCAACACGGTCGCAGGTTACGAGGCGCTGGTGCGCAGCCAATTCCCTACGATTGCTGGACTGGTTTTGGCGCAGTATCCCCCGGAAAATTACGCGACGCCGCAGCGCGCGTATCAAGACATTGTTGATGACTTACGCTTTACCTGTGCCAATCGTCGCGCCGCCGGCGATCACGCGGCCGTTGGCAATAAGGTCTTTCATTATGCGTTGACGCAAACGCTGCCTGATGTGCAATTAGCGCCATTAGAATCTTTTCACGGCATTGACGTGACGTTCCTGTTTGAGCGCGCAAATGCGCAAACGGCGGAGCTCAACATGCGGGCGAAAATGCAAAATGCGTGGATTAATTTCGCTCGCGACGGCGAGCCGGGAGCGGCACTGGGATATTTGTGGCCGCGCTACGACAGCGCCCGGTTAGGATCGGAGTTGAACAGCTTGGCAGTAGCGCCAATCAGCGATTACCGCAAAAGTTACTGCGAATTTTGGGCGCGCTACGTGGCACTTTAACGCTTGCGGTTGCGCCGATGCGCAAGCACGCTGAAATGGAAATCGCCAGCGTGCAATAGGCTGACCGCTGCGCTTAAACCGAGCCCAATGCTTTCAAAAACCGTGCCTCAACCGCGTCCACCGACACGCTCGATTCCGCCACGAAAATGATCGCGCCGAGCGCGTTATGCACTTTTGATAACGGTGATATTCGCACCAGCGCACTATTGATCCTAACTTCGCTTGCGCCATCATTGGCGACGTTGGGCATGACCAGTACAGTGACCGGGCCCGCGTCCGTTTGTACCACCAGATGCATCGCGGTTTTGCCATCCACGATGCACGGCGATAGGTAATTCACCTCGCCCAAGGCCGAGGTTAAATCGTGTCCGTCTGAGCTATGCGTGGCAAAACCATTCATCGCAAACATGCGCTTTACCAAATCTTTTGGCACCACCGTTCGGCGCGATAGCGCGAAGGGTTCATGCGTCAAGTGGTCATTGCATTGCTGTGCGAGCATTGCGTTTTGCCGATGCGCTTGGTCTGGATAGCCGACAATTGCAGCAACCACAAATATCGAGAAACCAGCTGCAATCGCAAACCATTTTCGGGTACGCGAAACGTTCTGGCTCGCCGACCGAGCCGCGCTGGTATCGGCATCCGCAAGCTTAAATAGCTGGGCTTGAAGCGTATCCGGCATCTCGATCTCAAACGCCTGGTCAAGCGCATGCTCAAATTTTAACGCGCGCGCTAAGCGCAACTCGGCGTCCATACACACACCACTTTGCTGCAGCGCTCTTGCCTCAGCTTTGCGCGTAGCCTGCCTTGGATCACGGCCCATGAGGGATTCAAATTCGGCGGTGTTCACGCGCGGCTCCAATATTGACGGTGTTGCTGGATTGATGCATTTTTTCTCTTTGCGACTCGCCGGCGGCCGGGGCATCGACCATAGCTTTAAGCTGTTCGCGGGCGCGAAATAAATGCGTGTTGACGGTGGCTTCCTGCATACCAAGTTCGGCGGAAATTTCTGCACCGCTTAAACCGCCCAACACTTGCAACACCAGCGGCACACGATATTTTGTTTCTAATTTGCCAATCATCTGGCGCAGTAAATTCGACTCACTCTGCGCCTCCAAGCTTGGGGAAACGGTATCGGCAATGGAGAGGTCTTCCAGGTCAGTCAAATCAAATTGCTTGCGCTCAAAAGTGCGCAAAAATTCACGCCGCAGGATCGTCATCATCCAAGCCTTGGCGCTGCCAATGTCACGCAAGTCTTCCGAGGAACGCCATGCGCGTAAATAGCATTCCTGCAAAATATCCTGCGCCAGCGCCCGGCTTTTACAAAGCCAATAAGCAAAGCGATAAAGTTCGGGGCTCAAGCGGCGCACAAGGGCGTCGAAGGCCAGCTGGCGTGGACTTGGATTCATAACAGCACTAGACCGAGCTCGGTTGGTATTTCTTTCATCCTAGAAACCGCAGTTGGACGGACAAAAAGGTGCATTTTTTTGGTAGCGACCTTCACCCAAAAGGTGAACTTCGGAATATTTAAATTATTCAACATATTCATAGCGTTATCGGAGTTAGTTAGCGGTCAACTGCGGTTTTTAGGTTCATAGCATGAATTTGAATGATTCGTCGTCCGGCCCGGCTATCGGCGGCAGCAAAATCGGGCATGGCCAAGCAAAACGCCGTTGTTGCCGACCACATCACATCGCAAACTGAATCTCAAGCTCAACTGGAACTAGCCTGCCACAGCGCGCCGCTTTCGGCGATAACAAACCACGATTTGGTTTTATCTAGCCGCATGGTCGCTGAGCGGCGATCCGATTGAGCGGGTGCGCGAACTCTGCCGCGTCGTATTGTGCGGCTGCAGTCTGCTCTGCTTTCAAGGCGACGCTGTATAGAATCGCGTTGGGCAAATCCGCAATATCAGGCGTGCGTTGCTGCAGCGGGCGGTGCAAATTGAAAAATATAGCAAGTTCAGGAACAAACGCCAACAATATTGCCAGAGGGCTAGCTCTAGTCGCGCCACTTAAAACTCAATCTGATGCAGCGAGATCACTGCTGAACAATCTGCAGGCAAATATTCTCAAAGGCCACGGCCGCGAGCATACGGTGAATATTTTTAGAGATTGAACAGCCGGAGCTAATTCGGACGTTTGGATTTTGTGGGAGTTTTTTCATATTTCGTAAGCTCGATCAGCATGTCGCCGGGTTTAAAGCTCAGGAGCTGGCACTTGCAGAGCAATTGCGATTAAAGGGCGAGGCGAGCGAATCTGCAGGCGCGATGGTGGTCGAGCGTTTCGAGCGCGGTACGCCGTTTGAAAGCAGCGACGAAGCGCTGAGATTGGTTACGTCCAAAAAAGTTTTCCTATTCAGCGGGCAGGCGATGCCCAATGCACGCGCACATTCGTAAGCTCAACCCGCGCACAGCGGGCAGCCACCCGCGCTTGATGGCGCGACGCAGTATCACCTAAGGCGAACGCGACAGCTTTGCAGCGGCGAAATCAAAAACGCCCCGGTTTAAGGCCGGGGCGTCGTCGAATCACTCAACAGCAAATCAAACTTACTTCAAACCGCGGCGCATCAACAGCCCGTCCACGGTAGGCTCTTGACCACGATAAGCCTTGAACAAATCCATTGGCTCAGCGGTGCCGCCTTTAGAAAGAATCGCGGCACGGAATTTGTCGCCGTTTTCGCGGGTTAGGCCGCCTTGGGTGCCCATGTAGGCGAAAGCATCTGCCGCCAAAACTTCAGTCCACAAATACGCGTAATAGCCAGCGGCATAACCACCTGGCCAGACGTGGCCGAAATAGGTGGTGCGATAGCGCGGTTGAATCGGGCCGAAGGCAACGCCGCGTTTTTCTAGAGACGCTTTTTCAAACGCGACTGGGTCGGTTACCGCCGCAGCTTGTGCAACGGTCATGTTGTGCCAGTCTTGATCCAACATTTGCGCTTCTAGCGCTTCTAAGCCATCAAAGCCCTTGTTGAAAGTGGCGGCCTTACGGATTTTGTCGACCAATTCTTGTGGCATTGCCTCGCCGGTTTGGTAGTGCTTGGCATAGTTCGCCAACACTTTCTTGTCCAGCGACCAGTCTTCTTCAAACTGGGACGGGAACTCGACAAAGTCGCGCGGCGTGTTGGTACCGGACAATTGCGGATACTTCACTTTTGAGAACAAGCCATGCACCGCGTGGCCAAACTCGTGGAATAGGGTGCTGACTTCGTCATAGCTCAATAAAGTCGGCTCGCCATTGGCGGCTTTTTTAATGTTTAAGCAATTCAAAACCACTGGCTTTTGCCCGAGCAGATCGCTTTGGTCGACAAATGAATCCATCCATGCACCGCCGCGTTTGGAATCGCGCGCGAAATAATCCAGATAGATCACGCCAATTTGTGAGCCATCGGCGTCCATAACATCAAAGGTGCGCACATCCGGGTGATACAGCGGCAAGTCTTTGCGTTCTTTCATGGTGATGCCGTAAAGCTCATGCATGGTGTAGAACAAACCGTCTTGCAGTACGCGCTCAAGTTCAAAATACGGGCGAATCGCGGCTTCATCTAAGCCGTA
>JAYTAO010000396.1:0-3365 GCA_043737435.1 Rhodanobacteraceae bacterium
GCCAATAACCTGGCCGCTAGCAGCGTCAAATATGCCTAAGGGGAATTCGCTGCGTTTTAGCCACGCGCCCTGGCTGTAACTGATCCAGGCCACGGCGTCTTCCATGGCGTAGTCGAGCTTGCACCAGGGCAAACTGTAGTTTAGTTCTGCCATCGACGCCCGCACTACTTGATAGAGGGAACTAGCGTCTGTTTGTTCAAGCTGGCGAACGAAGTATTGGGATTCAATTGTCACAAGCAATTTCAGCATCCGTTTCTAGTTGACTAACACTTTTTAGCTACAGCGAAAGCGAAAGTGGAGCTGGAGGGATCGTGCCATGATTATGCAAACTCTTGTGCCTGAAAATTCCCTGTTGGGTTGCGGCATCGAAGCGGCACGCATCGGTCTGTGAGTTGGCAGCCGATGCCGCGCAGCGAACGCGCTCGGGTTCCGGAGCTGTTGGAGTCGGCGGATTGCGTGTTTGTTCAGGGCGAACTGCCAAGCGCGATGCGGGCCAATGCCGAGTCGATCCCTGTGCGTGCGGGTGCCTCGGGCCGCGCAGGGAAGGTGCTCGTGCACGTTCCTATCGCGTTGTTTAGGGACTTCATTTTTTTTCGCGCATTGTTAGGGACGTCTCTAAGCTAATAACTACGCCCCTGCGCCGCACTATATTGATGAAAAACCTGGCGCGCCTGCTCGCGCAACAGATCTGTTTGCACTGAAATGCCGCGCTTATTCAGCTCGCCCACCCAATCGTTGGGCAGTGGGCCTTCATCGAACTCACTAAGTTCTTCGACATCGCTGGCACGCGCGCCGATCAATACTTCATCCACACCCGCCCACACGGTGGCGCCGTAGCACATACAGCACGGCTGTGCTGAGGTTGCCAGCGTAAATTTGCCGCCCTCGCTGTTTAATCTGAAGCGGTTGCAGCGGTGTTGCGCGGTCATAAAAGCCATCATTTCCGCATGCGCGATCGAGGTATTGCTCGGCACCACGCGATTCACGCCGATGCTGATCAGACGGTGGTCTTGATCGAAAATGGCCGCGCCAAAAGGTCCGCCACTGGCGGCGGCGACGTTGGCTAGCGCAAGCTCAATGGCAAATGCAACTTTGGCTTCAGGCGTGGAAAAATCACGCTGAATTTCCACATCCTGCACCCAACTGGGGAGGGTTAAATGTACTTGCGCGTAGATCATAATTTGAGCAACTGTTTGCCGAAATTTTTACCCGTGTAAACCCGGCGCAGGGCTTCGGCGAAGTTGTCGATGCCCTCGACGATATCCACTTTGTTTTTGATTTTGCCCTGCGCCGCCCAAGCGCCCAACTCGGCGATGGCTTCCTGAGCGCGGTGCAAATAGTCAATGATGACAAAGCCTTCCATGCGCGCACGCGCCGAAATTAGGCTCAAATAATTGGCTGGACCCAACGCCGGGCCGCTGACGTTGTATTGCGAAATACCGCCGCACAGCACAATGCGGGCTTTTAGTTTTAAGCGCTTGAGCACGGAATCCAAAATTTCGCCGCCGACATTGTCAAAATAAATATCGACGCCTTCCGGGCACAGCTCGCTCAAGCGCTTGCCGATTTTTTCGCTTTTGTAATCAATAACGCCATTCACGCCCAGCGCATTGCTCAGGTAGGCGCATTTGTCCGGCCCACCGGCGATACCGATCACCTTTAAACCCAATGCTTTACCGATTTGACACACCATTGAGCCGACCGCCCCTGCAGCGGCTGATACCACCAAGGTTTCTCCAGCTTTAGGAAGGCCAATTTCTTTCAAGCCAAAATACGCCGTCAAACCGGTGCCGCCAAAAACACTCAAAGCCCAGGTTAAATCCGGCATGCCGCTGGCATCAAAGGCGCGTAGGCCGCTACCGTCACCGATGTAGTCGCTTTGCACGCCAAGCATGCCGCTAACCGATTGTCCTGCGCTAAATTTGGCGTTACGCGAGGCAATCACTACACCGATTGCTGAGGCGCGCATCACTTCGCCTAAGCCCACCGGCGGCCAATAACTTTTTTGATCGCTCATCCACACGCGCATTGCTGGGTCGATCGAGATATAGCTGACTTTGACGTGGATTTGGCCATCTGTTAACGCGGCTATCGGTGCCTCTCGGCGTTCAAAATCGCTATCTTTGGGTAACTCTTGCGGGCGTTGGACTAAATGTAGTGCGGGCATAATGGCGCCTTTTGGCTGCGGTTAAATGGTGTGCGCGGTCGGTTTGCCGACGCGGGATCATAGCGTTTGATTGGACGGCCGGGCGCGAACTTATCGCCTGATCCGCACTCGAGAGCGCCTACGCCCGCAACGCGCAAGTTGAACGCTGCGTAATCCAGTTTCGCGGTAGGGCTTTTCAGCCGCTATGATCTATCCCAATGACACAAAAACGTTTGCTCCCATGATCAATAAATTACTTGCACCTAGAGCGTTGTTTTTCCTAGTTTTTCTATGCAGCGTTGGGCTCATGGCCTATGCGTTTTACGCGCAATATGTGCTGAAATTTGAGCCCTGCATGCTGTGCATGGTGCAACGCGTATTTTTGGTGGCGCTCGGAATCACCGCAGGTATTGCCGCGCTACATAATCCTAAAGCGGGCGGCTGGCTGGTTTACGGCCTAATTTGCACGCTATCGGCAACCTTGGGTGCCTACATTGCTGGCCGCCATGTCTATCTGCAGGGCTTACCGTTTGACCAATTGGATGGCTGCTCACCTGCTTTTAAATATGTGTTGACGAACAACGAATGGCTGGAAGTGTTCAAGACGTTTTTTATTCGCAATCAAGATTGTGGAAAAATCGACTGGACGTTTTTGGGCCAGTCAATGCCACGCTGGGTTTTGGTTTGGTTCGTCGCGATGGGCTTGTTGACGCTTTGGCGCGGAATCACGGCGAAGAAAGCGTTGCGCTAGTCAACCATTAAAATATGAGTTCCAGAGTCCGCAATAGAACCGTTCGCACTGAGCTTGTCGAAGTGCAGAGGGACATATTTTCTAACCAAGCCTGGGTTTTTGTCGGTAGCGGTGCATTGCGCTCTGTTAGACGTGGTGCGGCTCTGCCCTTCAACCGGCTCAGGGCGAACGGCTCTATTTACGATTTTGTATTAGAAAAGCCCTTTGCGTTTTATTGTCAATCTTGCCAGTCTCAGGCATGAAAACTGCACATTTGTGCAGTGCCAGCTTAGGCACCAAAGGCGGTGGCGTTGACGTCGGCGCTGAATTAATCCAGCGCGCGCTACAGCAGCGTTTTTCCGTCACCCATCTTGAGTACCGCGTGAACCAAAGTTGGCGTTCGCGCATAAAGTTTGCCGCAGGCTTAGCAGCGGCTATGATCCAGCCCAATTCACTAGAACGTTGCCCATATGATCAATAAATTACTTG
>JAYTAO010000397.1:0-8277 GCA_043737435.1 Rhodanobacteraceae bacterium
ACAGAGGATCGGCAAGCCGCGCGTAAACAGCAAGGCGCACAGGCATCAGTTACAAACTTCGCTGAAGTTAAACATCGCGATGCGACGGTCGGGCCGTACAAAGTCAGTTCGCTGGGGATTTTACCGGAACACGATCCACTTCGCGGCTCGGTGCGTTGGGATCCAGCACGTTCGCTTTGGAACGCCGCCATGATGCTCGGCGCGGTGGCTGCTTTGTTTTACTCAACACCGGGTGCCATAGCAATTTTTGTGTTCAGCCTAGCGATAACGATGTGTGCTGGGCATTCGGTGGGTTTTCATCGCCGCTTGATTCATCGCACATTTGCCTGCCATAAATGGTTGGAGCGAGTATTGGTATATTCCGGAACCCTAGTCGGCATGCAAGGGCCGTTTTGGGTTATTCATTCCCACGACTTGCGTGATTGGGCGCAACGGCAAAAAGACTGCCACCCTTACTTACGGCACGGCCACGGCGCTATAACGGATGGATTGCTGGCCCTGCATTGCACCCTAAAGCTAACGAATGCCCCCGCTTTTGATCCTGGGCCAGGAATCGCCGATGATCGTTTCTATCAGTTTTTACAGCGCACTTGGATGGCGCAACAAATCCCTGTGGCCCTGCTGTGCTACACGTTGGGTGGTCTGCCCTGGCTGCTGTGGGGCGTGTGCATGCGGGTTTTCATTGGCGTAAGCATGCATTGGTTCGTGGGCTATCTGTGCCACACGCATGGCCCGCAAAGTTGGCTAGTGGTTGACGGCGCGGTGCAAGCACACGACGTGCCCTGGGCCGCCATTCCATCCATGGGCGAAAGCTGGCATAACAATCACCATGCCTTTCCGGCGTCGGCCCGGCATGGACTATATCCAGGGCAGAGCGATATTGGTTTCGCCTTCATCCAACTGCTTGCGCGCTTAGGTTTAGCCTGGTCAATCCAAACGCCAGAGACACTGCCGCCGCGCCCTGGTATTGTGCGGCTAGAAAACGCGTGAACGAGTGCGCACAGCGCATTGCCGTAGTTGGTTTTGGCATCGCAGGGGCAATGGTTGCGCATCTGATGGCGGTTCATGGGATGCACGTCACTGTGTTCGAGGCCGCAAACGCGCAGCATCAGCAGGGCGCGGGTTTACTTCTGCAATCACCCGCATTGGCGGTGCTGGCGCAGGCGAATCTGTTGGTGCCGACTTTGCAGCTGGCCCAGCCTATTGAAAAAATCACCACACGCTTCGCGCCATCGCAACGCCAGTTTGAATTGCACTATCCCGCGCATAATAATGCGTATGGCATACAGCGTACGGCGTTGCTCGGCATTCTGCGCGATGCTGCTAGGCAAGCTGGCTGCGCCGTGCATTGGCAAACGCGCATCAATCGTGCCGATTCAGCGCGAGGGTTACTGTGGAATGCGGAGGGACATTGCTGTGGCGCATTCGATTTGATCATCGCCGCAGATGGCGCGCAGTCGCCGATGCGAGCGCAATGCAAACATATCCGATGGCGGCAGCACAGTTACGCCAGCGCGGCAGTGGTGTGTTTGGCCGAGCTAGAATCAGCGCCTGTGCTGACGCAAGAATTCTGCGGCAACAGTCATGTATCGTATTGGCCGGTCGGCGCTAGCCAATTGGGCACCACGCGCTGCACTGCCATTGCTATGCCCATCGACAGCGGTCAACTTGGCTTATTCGACGTCAATACCTGGTTGCAAACGCTGCAAAAAATGGCGCCCAATTTGGCCGCCAAAGTGCAAACGTTGCCCAGCATTCCGACACTGCTGCCTTATCGCTACTTCGATGTGAGGACCGATCAATGCTTTCAACAAAGAATCGTTTTGGTGGGTGACGCCGCGCACGCGATGAGCCCGCAGTTGGGCTTGGGCGCTGGTCTAGCCTTGCTGGATGCATGGCAGTTAGCACAACACCTAACTCGGCAGCCGATCACGTTAGCATTGCCGCAATTCCAGAACAGTCGGCGCGCGCAACTGCGGCGGATTCGACGCATCAGCCGCATTGCCACGCCCGTATTTCAGTCCACACACCCGTTGTTAGCCGCGTTGCGTGAGCCGCTATTTCGAATGCTTGCTGGTCCGCGAATGCAGGCGATGGCTTTAGATGTGCTTTGCGGCGGCTATAAAACTTCGCCATGAAGCGCAATTCAGCTAAAACCCCTCCGGATGCAGACCCGGCTTCGACAACGGTGTGATCTGGCAAGAGGCGCGCCGACTATTGTTTGGCAGCTTGTGACGCGCCTAGGATCTGCATCGCCGCCAATAAAAGAATAGTGGTTATTCATGCGAAGCTTGTGTGCCGCGTTAGCTGGCATGTGCGAGTGCTTCTAAAACGCGGGTTTGAAGCACAGGAATGAGATCTTTTTCAAACCAAGGATTACGTTTGAGCCAAAGATTATTGCGTGGGCTTGGATGCGGCAAGGGGATTGTGTTGAGACACTCGCTTTGCCTTAGCAAAACGTCCGAGCCAAACTTACTTTGCCACGACTGAACTGCCTCAGTGAGCGATTTGCCGTCGTTCGGCAGATAATGTGCCAGCGCGTACCGGCCGACAACGACGGTCAGTCTGATGTTTTTTAAGCGCGACAACAATGCTTGCCGCCATGCCAGCGCACATTCAGGCCGCGGCGGCAAGTCGCCAGACGTGCCTGTTCCTGGAAAGCAAAAACCCATGGGCAGAATTGCAACTTGCTTCTCGTCGTAGAACGCTTCGCGCGAAATACCTAACCAAGCGCGCAACCTGTCGCCACTTGCATCGTTGAACGGCACGCCTGTTTCGTGAACTTTTCTGCCGGGTGCCTGCCCCGCGATTAAAATTCGAGCCAACGGGTGCAATTGCACAACCGGCCGTGGTCCCAGCGGCAGGTGCGCCGCGCAAAGTGTGCACGCACGCACTTCGGTCAGCAGTGATGCAAATGTAGACATTCAATTCGATCCTCGTGGCTAAAGTTTCAAGCGCAACGGCGGACTTGCCGACCATTAATTACCTCGTGCAGACACCATGACAGCGTGGATCGCAAAAACATTTCATTTTTGCTGAAAAGATTAAGCCCAAGGGCGCCTTGAGCACGGACACCGAGACAATACCAGTGTCCTGACAAATCGGCCGATGCCCCTCAGCGCACATGCGCGAGTTAATTAAAATCTGCGCAATCGCATCTTTTGCCGCCGGTGATTGCTCCAATTCATAGGCGCGACTGAGATTTTTGATGTAATCCACCGGGTGGTAATAGCTGATGTATTGCAGCGCGTCGGCGACAGATTGAATGAAATCGGCTTGTTTGATGGCGGTCATTTGCGTTGCGTTCGTTGCGGGCTATGGCCCCAATTTAGCGCGTGCCGCGCCGATTCAACTCAAATTGTCAAGGTTATTACATCGTGATCTTGGCCCTACGGCGTTGCCTGACGACAAACAAGACAAACATCGCAAAAATGACCGCTAGCCCCACGAGCGTTGGCATCAGCGCCGAATCGATCACCTTATCCAGCATCAAAAAATCCAGCGAGCCGGTCTGCCAGAGCGTCCACTCGTAGGCCAATAACGAGGCCAAGGTGGTGTTGCCGGTGCCGAGCACAATGATCGCGTCGCCGTTGTCGGGGTTGATCCGCACAGCGGTGTTGATCGCGGGTGCATTCGCACCATCGTGGCCAAAAACGTAGTCGCCGCCTCCTGTCGGCGCATACAGCATCGGCCCAAGCCCCCAAATATCAGCACCCAATGTGCGGCCATGCGCTTGGCGCATCGCACGCACATTCGGCGGGCTCAACGCTGAGTGCCCGTTGGGCAAATGCGCTTGCACAAACTTGATTAAATCCGCCGCCGATGCCGACAAGCCGGTTGCCGCTGCGCATGCATATTTATACGAAGGTGCTAGTTTGCCGGTGGCATCGTAAGACTTCGAAGCGTTCGCAAGATCACCGATGTAGGCATAGCTGGCTCGCTGCATGTCGAGGGGCTTGAATACCGATTGCTGCATCCATTCGGCGAAACCCATGCCCGACACTTCTTCGACGAGCAGTTGCAAAATAAGATAGCCACCGCCGGAGTATTGCCAAGCGCTTCCGGGTGCACGTCCGAGTGCGATCAATTTGCTGCCCGTAGAGGCGCGCGGGTGCTGCAAGGACGCTTCTAGGCTTGGTATTACCTCAGTCGGTGCATAGTCGCCAAAGCCCAGTGCATCGGTCAAGCCAGCGGTGTGCGACAGTAGCCGGCGCAAGGTGACGCCGCTGGCGTCGAACTTGCTTGCCGGCAATTGCCAGCGCTTGAGATAGCGCGATACCGGCGCATCCAGATCAATCTTGCCGGCTTGCACCAGTTGCATCACGCCATAAGCAGTCAGCCATTTGCTGGCTGAGGCCATGGGAAAGAGCGTGTCGCGATTCACTGCATCACGATCCAGCACCGCAAGCGATACCGCATAATGTTCGCGCAGCACTGAGCCGTTTTTTATCAGCACCAGCGCGACGTTGCCATGGCTGTTTTTATCGGCGATGGCAATAGCGGCGTTCATGAAGGCGGCGCTGTCGCCCTTGACCGCAATCGGCGTCAGCCACCAGCCACTGAGCGCACCGTAGCCGGTGATGGCTATCCAAAGTGTGCAGAGCAATAACAAAGCCATCAAGCGTTTGACGAGCAGCACCTTTTTCTCCTTCGATGAGCCCAGCTCTTTGGGCTTTGTATAACGAGTGTGCGTTGCGAATGTTTGACTGTCATGGTCTTTTCGGCAAACGGTGGTTTCTGTTCGGTCAGCGGCAAGCGTGCGCGCGATTGGCGACTAGTGACGCCGGTGGCCGCCGCGCTTAACATCCACGCATGAAATGCTACGCACTATTCCTACTCGTGTTGCTCAGCTGCGCTGTGCGCGCGTTGACACCGGCAACTGCCTTCGAGTACGCAGAGCCACAAGTTCGCGTTTGCCCAGCACGCGCACTTGATCTAGCGCCGCCGGACTTCGATGCGCCCGCATGCCGAACGCTATTGCTAGGACAGTTTGATCCACAGCAGCGGCATTTGTGGCTCAGAAAAACGCTATCGGTTGGACACAAAGAGCAAGCGCGCTTGATCGGCCTTTTGGTTTCGGCAAAAGCCTCGAGTCAGGTGTATCTAAATGGCGTGTTGCTCGGCAGTAACGGTAGGCCGGGCGATACCGTAGTCGACGAAATCGCAGGCCAAATGGACGTGGTTTTGCCGATCCCAAGTGGCTTGCTCAAAATTGGTGACAATCAGCTCGCGTTGCGGATGTCGTCGCACCAAGGGTGGTTGCGTTTAGATCAGCCGATCCACGCCATTGTGCTAGTGCCCTATCTCAATGCGCAAGACCAGATTTTGCGCCGCTCGCTTTGGGCACTGCTGCCACTGGGTGGGTTCGTGCTGGCGAGCTGCTATTTCGCGTCTATGACTTGGCGGCGTGAACGCAAACTTCGCCCCGCGCTGCTCGCCGCGCTTTCGCTTTTGCCCGCTTTGCAGCTGCTGCTAGAAATTAGCCGAGGCGTGTTTGCCTATCGCTATCCGCTGCACGATTTACGATTGCTCGGCATTGTGCTTTGTTCGGTGCTATTTGGCCTGTGCTTGGTAGCAATCTTGGCTGGCCAGTTTGTGCCGCGTGCCGCGCAACGTTGGCTGGCGCTGATCACCGTATTAGTGATGGCTGCTGCGGTTGCTTGGGTTTCAGATATGGATGGGAAGGCCAGTATCGCCTTGCTGATCGCTAGTTTTTTTGGCATCGGCATCGCGGTTTATGGCGGCACGCGCGTGCCGGGGGCCAACGCATCGGACGCCGGAGCATGCAATCGCATTGGCGGCGTTTGCAGCGCTCAATCTGTTGGCGCAGAGCATGTTTCTCAATGTCTATTTTTTCTATGGCATCGCGGCTTTGTTGGTTTTTCTAATGGTGCAACAGGCTGGTGCTTACGTGTGCGAAGCACAGCTGCAACGCGAACAACGGACGCGCGCGGATCGGCTTGAGGCCGCACTCTATGAGCGCGCACTAGCGCCATCTGAATTGATTCCGGGATTGGTTCCTGAGTTGGTGCCTGAATTGGTGCTAAGCATCGTAAGCTTAGGCAAGATCCGGCGTATTGCCGCCAGTAGTATCGTGCACATCCAGGGTGCTGGTGACTATAGCGAGCTGCATCTCAGTGGCGGCGAAAACGTGCTGCACACGGTCGGGCTCAACGCACTGGAAGCCGAATTGCCAAGCTATTTCTTACGCGTGCACCGCTCGCACCTCGTCAACACGCGGCTGGTGGAGCGCTTGCAGCAGGCCGAGGGCGGCACCGGCACATTATTCTTGCAACACGGCATGTCGGTGCCGGTCAGCCGTAGAATCATGCCGGGTGTGCGCAAGGCGTTGAAATAAGCTCAAGCACACACGCGTGATCCTAATCGCAAACTATTTTTCTGGGTGTTGCATTTGACAGATTCAGCACGTGTAGAACTTTACCAAGCCAGGGCAGAAGAAATTGGCTGGGATCACTTTGATTTGGGCTGGCGCACGTCTCGTCGGCTAAAAACGCTCTGGATGCAATACCTCTGTCGATAGCGGTGTGATCGGCGCAGGCCCACGCAGCCAATGAAAGTTTGGCGATCCCTTATCAAAAACATCGACTCGCGCGCTGGCTGCACGGGCACCGTTGAATTGATAGCGCACTTCGCCACCTGGGCTTAAGATCAAGGCTTTGTGCGCGCAATCGGGGCAAAAGCCTTGTGCAGACTGCATGGTCACAATAGCGTTGTCGGTGTTATTGGACGTTCCAACCACCCAGCGCGGCTGATTTGCGCTGTCGTAAAAATACGCCACGTTAAACAAAATATCCCCGAGGGTATAGACGCCTAGTCCCCAACCGGGCTGCGTGGTGTCGTACCAGTTGCCGGTGCGGTCCAACACCGGTGTCGCGCCAATCACCAAAGGCTGCAAAGATTCTGAGCCAGATCGACTACCTAATTGCCAATCAACCTGACCGTGCTGCGCGTCGGTAAAATTTAAGCTCAACTGCCCGACCCGCGTTTCCACCGCACGCTGCGCTACTGGGTCCCAAACAAAGCGGCTCATTGGCGCGCGCCATGGGCGCGCATACGCACCCACGGCGACATACCAAGTCGGCGTGCCGTCATCCTGGTAAGTAAACCAAGTGACGAATAACGTCGAGCCGACGAATTGCACATCAAAGCCATGGCCGCTGCGTGCTGGGTTGAACCACATGCCTTGCGCCGGTTGAATTTGCTTTGAGCCGGCATCGGTGGGATCGGAGCCCTGCGCAATTTCAAGCGCGTTATTGACGCCATCACCATCGCGGTCAACCCCAATGCGCTGCGCTAGTCCCAACGGCAAAGCGGTCCACGTTTGCGGGGCCTGCGTAGTTGCGAGAGCGAGCAGTTGCGTGACGCTCAAAGGTGCTTGACCAGCGTCGCCCACAAAGCGGTCGTTCGTCGAATTAAAAGCGTAGCTTTGCCGTGCTTGCGCAACGACAAGATCAACTTTCTGCGCGCGCGCTAAGGCCAGCAATTCACTTGCTTTATCCGGCGCGCTGGGGGCCACGACGGTCACCTGCACGCCCACCGCGGCATGGCTGTCTTTGGAAAGCGGCGCGGGCGCGCTCAATTGTGGGTTGGCATTACCAAAATCAGAGCCGGAAAAAGCCATGTTCAACGCCACCAAATCGGCAATATCTTGATCAGAACGCGGGCTGAATAGGCTGGCTGAGAAAAAGTTAGCCAGCGAATCGACGGTGCCGTCGTGCGCGAAACCAAATCCAGACAAGCTTTCGGTGGAGGTGAATTCCATGCCCACTTTTTCATGCATATTGCGCGTTTGCGGCACTTTGATCGAAACATTGGTGAAGCCATCGGTACTGACCACACCCAGATGGTTTTCTCCCATGGGCCCAATCGGCAAGCTGCCCATGCCGACCGCAAAATTCAAAATCGGCGAGCGTATCGAGCCGTTTACCGCCATCCCGGTCGGCAAGGTGTGGCAGCTAGCACACTGAAACTGTGAGTCTAAAAAGTTATTGGAATAAAGCTGCAGTCCGCGTTTGGCGTTGCCCACGCCCAGAGGCAAACCGACCATCGAAAAGCGCCCGCTGGTGCGCTGGCCAGTCAACGGCAAAGCTTCCGGCAAGCTGTTATCAACATTGCGATACGGGTTAGGTGGAAAGGTAATGCCGGCCAAAAATGCTTTAAACGCCGCCATATCGGCGGCACTGAGCTCGGCATCATCGCCTAGCAAACCTACAAAGGCCGGGTTAAACGCTTCGATGCCGCGCCGGTCGCCACGCC
>JAYTAO010000398.1:0-3362 GCA_043737435.1 Rhodanobacteraceae bacterium
AAGCACTAAATCGATTGGGATATTCGATTCGATATGCCGCATTAGCAGCACACGTGAGCTTTGGGCAAATGCCAAGGCGTTTTCGCGACGTGCGACAAAACCAAATCGTTGCAGCGTGTTATAAAATTCAGGCCAGAGCGCTTCGTCAACCATGACACTAATGTCAATATCTTGCGTGCTGCGTCGGGAGCCATAAACGATGGCTGCTTGCGCACCGATCAAGCACCAATCGACCCCAATGCACGCGCCTGCCAAATCGCGAAAGCATTGATTAAGCAAGGCCGTTAACTCTTTGAAATGCGGCCAACATTCGCGCCAGCGCCGCTAGGTCATCCGATTCATGGAGCGCATCGAAGCGCCCAGCTGCTCGCGTCGAAGCGGCAATGGCTGCACTTGCGCTAATTCGTGCATCGGTAGTCTCGGTGCGATGTGCTAGCGCAACTGCAGCCGCGACCGATTGCCAGTCTCGATTGGCATATTTTACGATGGATTGATTGAATTCAAGCGCGTTCATGGGGCAGAAATTGCGGCAGAGGTATCGCTATCGAGTTTAGTCCGGTTTTTAAACTCGCGGTAGCGCTAATTCGTTACCCGCCAAACCTGCGTCGTCACCGCAACAAAATGGCAGCCCGTGCCCAGCAAAACAAAGCCGTGCCAGATTGCATGTGCGTAACGCATGCGCTTCGCCAAATAAAACGCCGCACCTAAACTGTAAGCAAAGCCACCCGCCGCCAGCCAAAACGCACACGTTGGCGTAATTGCCCGCCACATCGGGCCAATAACGGCCATCACCATCCAGCCCATGGCCAGATAAATCAGCGTGGACACCAATTTGAACCTTCCAGTAAAAAAGAGCTTAAAAATAATACCGGCCGCCGCGAGAGACCAAATAGTGGGCAATAGCCACCAGCCGCTACTGTCTTTCAGCGCAATCAGTGTGAAGGGCGTATAGGTGCCCGCAATGAGTAAAAAAATGGCACAGTGATCGAATACCTTAAAGCGCGCCTTGAGCAACGCATTGTGGGTGTCGTGATACAGCGTTGACGCCACATACAGCAACACCATCGAGACGCCAAATGCCAGCGCGCCAATCAATTCTGCGGTGCCGCCGCGCAAGGCGGTTTCCACGATCAAAATGGCTGCGGCAATGCTGGCTGCGCATGCGCCCAGGGCGTGGGTTAGGGTGTTTAGGCGTTCTTCGTGTGCGTGGTAGGTGATGGACTTTGACATGGAAATTGTATTTGGCTAAAAACTCCGGCCATTTTTATAGCATTTGTAGCCGTGTTCGCTTCGAAAATTATGGGCGGTGTTGCGCTTTAAAATTTAAACCGCGCACAATGATGCGCCGCAGCAAAAGCGCGAGTGTAATGTTCAGTAAAAATAAATTTTAGCGTTGTGTGCTTGTTTAGATTAGAGCAATCTATGCGCAACTAGATTTTTAGGAGATTCTCATGATCCGCAGCACTTTATGCTCATTTTCTATTGTTTTATTTGCCTTGTTATTCCAAAGCTCTGCCCATGCGGCCCTAACCGTTACCCCCATTACCTGGAATGTGGTCGGGTTAGACAGCAACAGCCCCACCACCGGGCCGTTCCGATTTCCGGTCGCAGCCAGGGTATGCGCGGTAGGTGCGCCATCCAACGGTCCCGTTTCCGCAGCCTTTGCGTTCCAGCTTCCCGGCCCCAACAGCGGCACCAACAACGGTGCGGCCGGGTGCACCGGTGGTGTCGCCTGCATCACGATACGCGGCGGTACTCTGTCGAGTTATGCGCTCACCACCGGCGCGCTCGCGGCGGGTTCGTGCGCGGATGCGTACTTTGAAGTCGAGGTGTTTAACACGGACAGCTCCGCTTTTACCCGCGCGCGCAACTACACCATCACCGCATCCGACGGTTCAGGGTCGGTCTCTACCCCCCAGCCACGCGAACTTTATGTCGAGCGCCTCATTTCCCAAAATCGCAACTCGGTACTGGACGTCAGTTACAGCGGGCTCAAGCAGGTCAGTGACCCATTTCCAACGCCGGTTAGCCCTCCAGGGATGATGACCTCGGTCTCGGCGGGTGGCTCGTTCGGCCTTGCTGTAGGTGGGATTTATGATATTCGCTTAGACGCGAGCACCGCGACTCAGGGGTACGAGCAGTTGGAGACTTTTGCGAATTTCTCTAATGCCGTTTTTCGCATTCTGCAGGTGCAGTCAACGTATTCCGCTAATTCCAGCCCATTTTACGGCAGCCCGCCGGGCACTAGCCCTGCGACCACAAGCTTTCTCTACGCGAACGGCTGCAATTGGCAGCTAAGCCCGTTACTGCCAAACTATTTGGGGTGTCAGGGAACGGGAAAAAGCGGCGGCACTATTTCTGCGACCTATCGCATCCAGGTGCTGGCGGTGCCGTCAGGCGGGGCGTCGGCGTTGAATACCTTGATTTATGATTATTCTGGTAGCAGCTTTCACTACAACGCGGACACCGGCGTCGGTGGGCGCAGCATCTTCGTAGAAAGTGCGACCGACGCGTCTATCACCAAGACATTCGGGCCGGCATCCATCGTTGCTGGTGGAACTTCAACGCTTACTTTTACCATCACTAACAACAATATTGCCACGGCCATCACCAATCCAACTTTCACAGACAATTTCTCTGATAATACGATTGGCCTGACGACTGACCCGACGGGGATCGCGCCCATTGCGGGCAGCGCTGGCTGCGTTGGCGGCGTCATTACAGTTTCAAATGGCGGCACCTTACTGACGTATTCCGGCAGTGGCACTATGCCACCGCAAACGAGTTGCGTCATCTCAGTCCCAGTGAAGGCGACGACCTTAGGCTCTTACACAAACACCACCAGTCCGCTGTCGATTAACGGGACTTTGACTACGCGGATTGCCACAGCGCCGTTGGTTGTCGGGCCGGTGTCGGCTCCAGCTTTGTGCGCGCCGGGTGCACTGCCGGTTACGATCGCAGCATGGAATTTTACCGGTATTGCCGCCACACCAGTTCATCCGCTTGCGCCATCAACTGCACCGCCAGCAGGAACTACAACATCGACGGCATGGCGTCCCAGGACGGTGGGTTTCACGGGTGTGGAGTCAGGTGCTACACATCCTGATCTCACTCGGTCGCCATCTTGGGCCGGAACCGGCTGGGATCAGGCTGCCAGCGGTGATCCAGGCGCGACCTATCCAGGGGACAATAACCTTTCGTACTTTGAATTCTCTGTAACTACCAACAGTTTTCGCGATCTGAGTATCGCATTCGATGGTTGGTCTGATGGAACCGGCGATTGGGCGGCACCTGCTAATAATCTGGGCCGCGTTTATCATAGATTCGGAGTTGGCGCATTTACCGCTTCCACCGGTGGCGCA
>JAYTAO010000399.1:0-3358 GCA_043737435.1 Rhodanobacteraceae bacterium
GTGCTTTTCGGTTTGCGACTGAAAGCGCAATTCGTCAATCTGATCAATGACTTCGCGCAGGTTGTAGCCGCTTTGGATGCGGTTTTTGATCTCGCCAAAAATCTCGCCAATCTTGTATTCAATCGTGTTCGGGCCGCTCGCCTTTTGCTTGAAGCCGTGCAGGTAGGGAAACAGCCGAAAGTTGACGAATACGATCAAGTCATCGCCGGACAGTGCGGCGTTGTGATCAATTTTACTCGCCGCACCTTTGGTGCGGCCCAAGTTTCCCAGCGATACGGCAAGTCCAGAATTGTGCTGTAAGTTTTGCCTTCGAGTGCGGCTTCGGTGGCTTTGTCTTGCTCCAGGGCATCCAGGTATTTTAGGAACAACAGCCACGAGCTTTGCTCGGTGTAGTCCAGCTCGCTCGTGCAACCGGCGTCTTTCCACAAGACGTCATCGATATTTTTGAAGGTTTGTTCGAACATTGGGGCCTAGGACTTATGCAAATCCTGGCGAGATTACCTGCATTTGCGCGCCAAACGCGCCAAACACGGCGGCAAGCGGCTGATTCCAGGCAGTTGACGCGAGCGCCATCGCACTGATGTTGGTGCTGCGTGCACTTTTTTCGACCGCGCTTGCACGCTAATGGCCCGTAGAAAATGCGCACACCAAAGGTTCACCGCTAGCGGTTTTAACTGTGCGAGCGCTAGCGCACAGACCAAACAAGTGGGCAAATCTGAGGATCCAACATCCCGGTAACTAGAGTGAATTTGCGATGCCGCAAAGCGTTGGCGTAAACCGCAGAATCCTGTTGAATTCGCGCCCCGACGGCAAACCCAGCTTGGGCAATTTTCGGCTGGAAACGGTTGACACACAGGTGCCTGAAGCCGGGCAAGTTTTGCTGCGCACGGTGTATTTATCGCTTGATCCCTATATGCGCGGGCGCATGGATGAGGCGGCTTCCTATGCAGCACCCACCGCGATTGGCGCGTTGATGGGCGGTGCCACGGTTGCGCGTGTGGAAAGCTCAGGCCACGCCGGTTTCAAAGCCGGCGATTGGGTGCTGGGCATGGGTGGCTGGCAGGATTATTGGGTTTCTGACGGCACCGGCTTGAGCAAAATTGATACAGTTATTGCGCAGCCTTCACTGTATTTGGGGATATTGGGGATGCCGGGCTTTACCGCCTATATGGGCTTGCTTGATATCGGCCAGCCGAAGGCTGGTGACACCGTTGTAGTGGCCGCGGCAACAGGTGCGGTGGGCGCTGTGGTTGGGCAAATTGCCAAGCTCAAAGGTTGCCGGGTTGTGGGGCTGGTAGGCAGCGCAAAAAAATGTCGTTATGCGGTGGAAGAATTGGGCTACGACGCTTGCATAGATCACCACAGCGCCAATCTTTCCCAAGCGCTTTTTGCCGCCTGCCCTAAAGGCATTGATGTCTATTTTGAAAGTGTTGGCGGCGCTGTGTTCGATGCGGTACTTCCCGTGCTTAACACCGGCGCACGGATACCGCTGTGCGGGCTGATCGCCAACTACAACGATAGCGCCCGCAGCGATGCCCCAGATCGGCTGGGCGGCGTGATGCGTACGCTGCTGACCAAGCGCATCAAGGTGCAAGGCTTCATTATTTTTGAAGATTACGCGGCGCGTTTTGGCGAATTCTCCAACCAAATGGCGGCTTGGTTGAAAGAAGGAAAAATAAAGTATCGCGAGGATATTCAAAACGATCTGGAGCTGGCGCCACAGGCTTTTATCGGCCTACTTGAAGGGCAGAACTTCGGCAAATTAGTCATTCGTGTGGGTGCGGACTAGCAAAGTCTTTGCCCGCTTGATTTTTGTTCAATCACATTTTTGACCAATCACCCTATTGGTCAATCACCACATCGGTCAAGCAAGTTTTGGCCAATTAAATTTTTAGGAAAGTGTTATGAAAATATTAATGATTTTGACCTCGCACGCAGCCCTAGGCGAGAGCGGCGCAAAAACCGGTTTTTGGCTCGAGGAGCTTGCCGCGCCGTATTACGTTTTTAAAGACGCGAATATGCAGATTAGCTTGGCCTCACCGCGCGGTGGTCAGCCCCCGTTAGACCCAAAAAGTGATGCGCCAGATGCGCGCACGAAGGCTACCCAGCGCTTCAAGCAAGATTTGGAAGCAACCGCACGTTTGGCGAAGACGCTAAAGCTCAAATCGCTGAGCGCGAAAAATTTTGACGCAGTATTTTATGTCGGCGGGCACGGCCCGCTGTGGGATTTGGTCGACGATCAAGACTCCATTGCTTTATTGGAAGCGATGATCGCCGCAAACAAACCGGTCGCGGCCGTGTGCCACGCACCTGCGGCATTACTTCAGCTGAGAAATGCGACCGGCGGTTTCGTACTTAATGACAAGAAAGTTACCGGCTTTTGTAACAGCGAAGAACAAGCGGCTGGATTGAGTGCTGTTGTGCCTTTTTCACTCGAAGATAGCCTTAAACAAAAAGGTGCAAGCTACAGTAAAGTCGGCAATTGGCAGCCTTATGTCATCACCGACGGCATGCTGGTTACCGGACAAAACCCAGCCTCTTCGGAAGCCGCCGCCTTAGCGCTGCTTGCTGCACTTAAATCCAAACCGGCAATCAAAATGCTCGAGCTAAAAGCGCCCAGCCCGTCTATTAAAAGCGCCGCTACCAGCGTCTCGGCGCACGCGCAAAAATCCGAGGCACCTAAAAGGGCGAGGAGATTTGCATGAATCGTTTACTAGAAGAACAGAGCGAAAAAACGCCGGTTAACGCGCAGGAATCGGTGGCTGCAAAATTAATTGGGCGTTGGGGCAATGACGACAGCGCCGACGCTGACCCGGCCCAAACAGGTATTGCCGGAGTAAAAACAGAACCAGCGGCTGCGGAATCAGGGCTTGCGTTAAAACAACCTGCCTCAATCAGTACGCTACGCTGGAGCCAAAGCCTAAGCGGCGGCGGGCACGTATTGATCCGCCCGATCAACAAACTAGATGCCCATGCTGAGCGGGCTTTTATTGAAGGATTATCTTGTGATGCCAAGCGCTTACGCTTCATGGCGCAAATACCGCACCCGACCGAAAAATATATTGCGCAATTGATTGATCTTGACGGCATCAACGAAGTAGCGTTGGTTGCCGTGATTAAAGAGGGTGCCGCCGAAAAAATAGTGGGGGTCAGCCGCTACAGCAATGATCTCGCGCAAAACCGCTGTGAATGCGCACTCGCCGTCAGTGATGACTGGCAGCACAAGGGCTTGGGCACGGCACTGATGAAGCACTTGATTGAAGTTGCGCATAGCAACCGAATAGCGGTGATAGAAAGCATCGAATATGCGGAAAATCTGGCGATGCGCACCTTGCTGCACGAGCTGGATTTTCATGTG
>JAYTAO010000400.1:0-3344 GCA_043737435.1 Rhodanobacteraceae bacterium
GAATTTCGTGACGATCAGGGGAAAGGTGCGAGCCGCCGCCTGCGTTTAACGGAAAATGTACCGGCAATCATTTACGGCGGTGGCGAAGCCCCGCGCGCACTGCAGCTGGATCAAAAGATCGCGTATCGCTATTCGCAACAGGAATGGTTTTACACCAACATTTTGGTGCTTAAAGCCGGTGCCGAAACCCAACGCGCTTTGTTGCGTGACATTCAACGTCACCCTTATAAGCAGCAGATCATGCACTTGGATTTCCAACGCGTATCGGATACCGAAATCGTCAAGATTCGCGTGCCTTTGCACTTTGTAAACCAAGAAAAAAGCCCAGCTGGCAAAATTGGCGGCGCATTTATTATGCACGAGCTCAATCAAGTCGTTGTCGCTTGCTTGCCTAAAGATCTGCCAGAGCACTTGGAAGTGGACTTGAGCGAATTGAACATTGGCGATGTGATTCACATCTCTGACATCAAATTGCCAGAAGGTGTGACTATTCCTAGCTTGCGTTTGGGCAAATTGCACAACCTGCCAATCGTGTTGGCGAAACCGCCGTTGGTGGAAGAAGTGGTTGAAGTTGCAGCGCCAATCAAAGGCGGCAAGCCCGTCGGTAAATCAGTACCGGCAGCCGCGCAAAAGCAAGATGGTAAAGTGCCTGCGGCCAAGGCAGCGGCGAAAGCGGCACCTGCGAAGAAGAAGTAAATCGTGTTTGACGCCGTTCAATTTGGTGGTTGATCGATGGCAAGCGGCATTAAACTCGTATTGGGCCTGGGTAATCCAGGCCCGGAATACGCTAGAACCCGGCACAACGCCGGGTTTTGGTTTTTAGATGCGCTCAGCGAAAAGCTGGATGCGCGGTTACTTTCTGAAAGCAAATTGCACGCACAGGTGGCAAAAGCCGACGTCAATGGTCAGCGCGTTTTAATCGCTAAGCCAAATACTTTTATGAATCGCAGCGGCCATGCTAGCCAAGCGTTGCTTAGCTTTTACAAAATTGAAGCGCAAGAGATGTTGGTGGTGCACGACGAGCTGGATCTCAACGCTGGCGTGGCAAGGCTAAAATTTGATGGCGGCCACGGCGGTCAAAACGGTTTGCGTGATATCAGCGGCCAACTCGGGCACGGAAAATACCACCGCTTACGGCTGGGCATTGGCCATCCCGGCCATAAAGATCAAGTCACGCCGTGGGTGTTAGGCCGCGCTAGCGCCGAACAAGAGCGCGCCATGCACACGGCAATAAACGAAGCGCTGGATGTGTTTTCAATGCTGGTAGACGGCAAAATAGCGGATGCTATGAAGGCTTTGCACACGGCTAAATAAGCCGCTTAAGCTAGATTTAACTTAGATAGCGCCAGCTCGTAAACTTTATTTTTATCTCGCTCACCGACTGCCAGCACCGTTACCGTGACTGTTTGATCAACAACAGAATAAACAAGTCTGTACCCTAGTTGACGCAATTTAATTTTGTATAAATCTTTTCCGCCACTTATTGCGGCCGACGGAAAATGCGGGTTTTCGAGTCGCTTCAACAAATGGTTTTTGAAAATTTCCCGAATGTTGGGTACCAACTTTTCCCCTTCTTTGAGCACACTTTTTTAAAAGATAAGTTATAGGTCATCTAAAGAAACCGAAACGCTTTCCTCATCGGCGCGAGCAATAGCAATTGCGAGCAAGTCTTTGTCGTCAATTAGCTCAAGCATCGCCTCATAAACCCGTGGTGGAACGCAGTAAAAGACGGCTTCATTTCGCTTAAGAACTGCAACTGGCATGCCGCGAACCCGAGCAATCATTCGCATTGGATTCGCCTTTAACTCCAAGATAGTGGCAACAGCTAATTTCACCGCAACACCAAACTCGCCAACCCCAAAAACGCCAAAAACCCAACGCAATCGGTCACCGTGGTTAATACCACACCGCCGGCAAGTGCAGGATCAATCGCAAAGCGTTTCAGCGTCAGCGGAATCATCACGCCGCAAAACGCTGCCATAACCAAGTTAATCGCGATCGCCGCGGCAATCACGAGCGACAGACGTAGATCGCCAAACCACAGCTGCGCGACACCGGCCACCACCGCTGCCCACAGCACGCCATTGAGCAGGCTGATCATCACTTCACGCAAAAGCAAGGGTTTGGCGTTGTCCCAGCTGACTTGCCCGAGCGCCAAGCCGCGCACAATCAGTGTCAAAGTCTGTGTGCCGGCAATCCCACCCATGCTGGCAACCACCGGCATAAGCACGGCGAGTGCGACTACTTTTTGCAGCGTCGCTTCAAAGTTGCCAATCACCCACGACGCTAAAAACGCGGTGAGCAGGTTGATGCCTAACCAAAGTGCGCGCCGCCGAGACGCCGCCCAGATCGGCGCGAACATATCGTCTTCTTCATGTAAACCGGCCATCGACATGACCGAGTGCTCGGCTTCATCACGCACTACATCCAACACGTCATCGACGGTGATACGCCCAACCAGTACGTTTTCGTCATCAACCACGGGTGCGGAAACGTAGCGGTGGTTTTCGAACTCTGCCGCCACTTCGCTCATGCTGGTGCCGGCGCGGATGGCCGGTTGCGAATCGTCAATCAGCTCGGCTACAGAGCGCTCTGGTTCTTGCGTAATTAACTGGGTTACCGCTAGGCGCCCTGTGTATTGGCCGCGCCGGTTTACCACGTAAAGATAGTCCGTGTGCTCCGGCAGCTCCGCGCGCATCCGCAAATAGCGCAACACCACATCCACCGACACGTCCGCCCGCACCGTTACCACATCCGGGTTCATCAGCCGGCCCGCGGTGTCCTCTGGATAGCTCAACACGCGTTCCAAACGCTCGCGATTTTCCCGATCCATGCCTTTAAGCACTTCTTCGGTCAGCGCGGCCGGCAAATCTTCTAAGAGCCCGGCTAAATCGTCTAAATCCAGCGAGTCGGCAGCGGCCAATAACTCCTCGCGATCCATATCCCGAATCAGCGAAAGTCTGACTTCATCGGCCACGTGAACCAGAACCTCGCCATCGTCTTCTGGGTCAACTAAACCCCAGGCCACCAACCGTTTAGTCAGCGGCAAAGATTCCAAAACATTGGCAATTTCGCCCGGGCTCAGTGTGTTCAGCATGCGTTTGACCGCAGCCGACTTGCCACTATCGAGCGCTTGGCTTAAAAGCCTCAGGTAACGCGTTGTTTTGTCGTAAATTGCTGAATCGCTCATGGCGTCACCTGCGGGCGAAAGAAATAATTAGCTTGATAAATTTGCTTCGAGCAGCGAAAAAATGAGAAGTCGTAGCAAACGGTCGCCCGCTTAAGTTCCTGCAAAGGCTAACAGTAGGCGCTAGACTCCGCAGCCCTTTTCAGCTGAATTGTGC
>JAYTAO010000401.1:0-3343 GCA_043737435.1 Rhodanobacteraceae bacterium
GGGCGATAAAAAGTAGGGCTCGACGAATCGTGACGGTGCCCCTGGAGAAGTATTGCAGTAATATTTACAAATGAACTGGAGTCAAGTTATTTGCAAAAAAATAGGCAAATAATTTTTAAGAGCGCTGTTTTCTTATCTTAAAACGGGCTGGAAAATTTTCATTTCAGGCAATTCGAGTCTTACTGATGTCGTATTTTTTCCTACGAAAGCCATAATTAATGCGCCAAGCAGCGCGTAAGTTATATAAATAGATCGCAATAGTTGAAATTTGGGCAAAAAACCCGCTGGCACGCTCCATGCAAGGTCTGCTTATCCAACTAATCGCAGGCAGCCAATAAAACCAAATTTCGCGCTTAAACGCGCACAAGAAATTGAAATCGTATTTCTGATCAACGATACCCGTTTCTGTTTAACGGGCTGGCGCGGTGCTTTTAGTTCCCCGCGTACCGATCAGTGATGCATTCAATAGCGGCCCGTGCAGGTGCAAATCCGCGAGTTCGAGTCTCGTGCGGGCTACCTAAAAACGTAGCTCATCTGGTAGAGCATCCAACCAAGAATTGGACGGTAGCAGGTTCAAATCCTGCCGTTTCCCGCTTAAAAAGCGGTCTGTACTACCCCGCTTAGGCGCAAGTCTAAGCACTGGATTTGTCCCGTTCGTTTACTAAAAACGGGCGTTTGCCGCGCAAAATATCGCGCTAAAACGCCACGTAAGTAGCGCTTGTGCCACAGCTTTAGGCGCGGGTGTGTTGCAGATACTGAAATTGTAAATGTCGCGTTTGAAGCTTGAGCGCGGCTGTACGGCTAGGTAATGCAACTGCCCAACGCACCGTTGTCGCCCGCAGCTGCCCACGTGGGGCAAGTTCCTTCTATTTAATTCCACCCTCAACAATCCCTTCCCGTAGGCCACAACCCCAAAACAAATATCTAATCTCAGGAGAATTCTTATGTTCGGCTTCAAACGCATCACCGTCACCCCCTTTCAACGCGCGATAGAATTTCGCGATGGCTGCATTGTCAGCATCACCGGCCCCGGCGTTATTTCCCGCTTTTTCGCATCCGGCCGCACTGAATTCCAGCTTGTGGATGTGTCCGAGCCTGAAGTAAAACTTGCGAACGTGGAAAGTCATTTGCGTGCTGAAATCGGTGAAAAAGCAGCGAGCGTTTTGGCAGAACATATTGAGGTCGTGGATGTCGCCCCAAATCAGATCGGCATGGTCTATAAGCAAAATCGTTTGAGCGCATTGTTAGCTCCCGGCGCCCGCGCGCTGTACTGGAAAAATTCTGTGCCCGTGCAGGTCGAGTTGTTGCCATTAGCTGAGCCGGTGATTGCGCCAGAAAAAGTGCGCACGATGCTGGCGGCGGCTTTGGGCAGCGCTTTGGCGCAGGATATATCGCGTTACTGCGTACTCAAAGTGATTGCCACGCACGAAATCGGCGTGTTGAGTATCGACGGCAAATTTATCGAATTGATGGCGCCAGGCAGCTATGGTTTTTGGAAATGCGCGCGGCAAGTGCAAATCGATGTGATGGATACCCGCGCGCAAGCTAGCGAAGTCAGCGGCCAGGAAATTCTGACGCGCGATAAGTTGAGCCTGCGCGTGAACTTGAGCGCGAGCTGGAAAGTTGTGGATGCGCGGCTGGCGAAGGCAGATGTCGTCGATTACAAAGAAGCGCTGTATCGCGAGCTGCAGTTTGCCTTACGAACCGCGATTGGCACCCGCACCTTGGACGAGCTGTTGGCGAATAAGCAGCAATTGGATGGCGTGATTTTCGAACAAGCGGCAGCGAAAATCGCAGTCTTTGGCATCCGCTTAATCAGCGTCGGCGTGAAAGATTTGATTTTGCCTGGCGAGATGAAAGAGTTGCTCAATCAAGTCGTACACGCTGAAAAAGCCGCGCTGGCCAATGTCATCAAACGCCGCGAAGAAACCGCCGCCACCCGCAGTTTGCTCAACACCGCAAAACTGATGGAAGAAAGCCCGATTTTGCTGCGCTTGAAAGAGTTGGAAGCGTTGGAAAAAGTGTCCGAGAAAATTGGCAGCTTGACCGTGTTCGGCGGCATTGATGGTTTGATGAAGCAGCTGATTAGTTTGAAGGCGGCTTGACGGGCCTGGATGCTGGTAGTGGTTAGAAAGCCTCGGGTGTGTATTACCGGGGCTTTTTAATGCGCGGATTGATATTCGGAATTTCAAGCGCGGCCGTGTGGCGTGCTAGCCTCGACTGATGCCGAGCGAAGCCGCCAAACGTCCATGAAGCCAGAAGATAAAGCGCGTGAGCAGATTGATCAGAAACTAACCCAAGCAGGTTGGATCATCCAAGACCGCAAAGAGCTCAATCTCGCGGCGGCCGTGGCTGTAGCGGTGCGTGAATACCCCACCGATACCGGCCCGGCGGATTACGTGTTGTTCGTCAACCGCTGTGCTGTTGCGGTAATTGAGGCTAAAAAGGACAGTGCAGGCGAAAATCTAACCGTCGCCGAGGAACAATCCGAACGCTATGCGACCGCAGCGTTGAAATGGCGCAAAGACAATGCGCCGCTGCGTTTTCTATTCGAAGCGACCGGCGAGATTGTTCGCTTTACTGATCGCATGGATCCGGCGCCGCGCTCGCGCGAGGTTTTTCATTTCTTCAAGCCGGAAACTCTGGCGGCGTGGTTGGCGCAAAGCGAGTCATTGCGCCACAGATTGACATACGCCATGCCCGCCTTGCCAATACTCAACCTGCGCGATTGCCAAGTCAGTGCGGTGACTGGTCTGGAGCAATCACTGGCTTTGAATAAGCCCCGCGCTTTGGTGCATATGGCCACCGGCGCGGGCAAAACCTTCACCGCAATTACCTCGGTATATCGCCTGCTTAAATTCGGCGGTGCCAAACGCATTTTGTTCTTGGTCGATACTCGCAACCTAGGCAAACAGGCGCACCAGGAATTCATGGCTTATACGCCGCCCGACGACGGCCGCAAATTCACCGAACTCTATAATGTGCAGCGGCTGAGCAGCCCAAGCATCGACCCGCATTCCCAGGTGTGCATCAGCACCATCCAGCGCATGTATTCGATTCTAAGCGGCGAGCCGATTGATGAGTCAGCCGAAGACGTGTCACTCAATGAAGTACAGCAAACCGCCAAGCAAGAGAAGCTGGTGCGCTACAACCCTTTGGTGCCGGTCGAAACCTTCGACTTCATCATCATCGATGAATGCCACCGCAGCATTTATCATCGATGAATGCCACCGCAGCATTTACAACCTGTGGAAGCAGGTGTTGGACTATTTCGACGCCAGCCTGATCGGCCTGACGGCCACGCCGGACAAACGCACCTTCGGCTTCTTCAATGAAAACATCG
>JAYTAO010000402.1:0-3339 GCA_043737435.1 Rhodanobacteraceae bacterium
CACTCAGTTCTGGCGCAAGCTGTTGCAGGCGTGGAAGTGCTGTTATTAGATGATGCTGCGACCGATACTTCGCCCGCATTAATGCGCACCATCGCTGCACAAAACCCTGGTGTGGTGCGCTTAATCGCGCATCCGCACAACCGCGGTTTAGCGGCAGCGCGAAATTCCTTAGTTGCGCAGGCGCGCGGCAAATACATTTGGTTTTTAGACTCTGATGATTTGCTCCTGCCAGGTGCGATTGCCGCGCTGGAATCTGTCATCAAGATGCATGCACCGGATTTGGTTTTATGTGATTTCGCTTATGTACGTGAACGCCCGCGGCTGAAACATCGCTTGCGCGGTGAGGGCCATCAGCGCACGTTTGATTTTGCTATGAACTTTCCTAGCCAAGATCGCACCAAATTGCTTGCGGGTTTGCTTAACCGCGGTGAACTGCACGCTTGGTCAAAAATTGCGCGACGCCACGTTTGGCAGCAAGCGCCATTTCCCGAGGGCCGGTTTTTTGAAGATATGCCTACGATTCCCGCGTTGATTGCAGCAACGCACAGCTTTATCCATATCGCCGAGCCTTGGGTGGGTTATCGGCAACGCGCCGGAAGTATTTTGTCCCAGTACAATGCCTTGAAATTGCAGCATCTTTTAATGAGTGTGTCTGAATTAAACCAAAGTGCGCGGCAACTAAGCGCGGAAAGAAAGTTAGGTTGCGAAGGTAATATCGAAGATTTCTGTCTGCGATCCCTGGGCTCAGCGGCGCGCCACATAGCCAAATTAAACGGCGATGAACGTTTCGCATTAGTAGCAAGTTACCAAGCTGCGCTAGCGTTGCTTTTCCCAAACGGCGTAGCGCGGGTGCTGCAAGGTTGGTGGCGGCGCGGATGGTGGCTGCGCGCGATCAGAATTCGAATGAGGCTAAAAAAAGCGGGTATTTTATGAGCACGGCTGAGAAAGTTGAAACGGACTTGTCCCGCCTGCGCGTCCTGCACTTCGTTACCGGCGGTTTTTCTGGCGGCGCTACGCAAGTGGCGATTGCGCTGGTCAATGCCGCGCTGGCGGGGAATAGCATGACGCCGCTATTGGTGCTCAGACGCAAACGCCATACGCCCAAAGAGCGGTTGGTAGAATTAGAACGTGACGGCGTACCCTTTGCTTTAGTGGCTGGCTGGTCACATCTTGCGACGATTTTTGCGTTACATCGCGTTTGTCGCAAATTCAAGCCCGACATATTAGTCGCGCATGGTTTTAGCGAACATTTGTGGGGCCGCTATGCCGGCTTGCTAGCCAAAGTACCGCATTTGGTGCACGTCGAACACAATACGCGCGAGCGCTATAGCGCTTGGCGATTAATGCAATCGCGCTGGCTGGCGCGACGTACTGATCGCATCGTCGGCTGCTCCGAGGGCGTACGGCTGGCGTTGCTTGCACAAGGCTTACCTGCGGATCGCGTCGTCGCGGTTGCCAACGGCATTCGCGTTGAGCCCTTTAGCGGTGCCGATGGCATTGATTTTGCGACGCGTCAGCCCGGCATCGTGATGGTCGCGCGCTTGTCCAAGCAAAAAGACCACGTCAGCTTGCTGCAAGCCCTGGCGCTGCTGGCTGCGCGCGGGCTGCGGCCGCTACTGCATTTGGCCGGAGGTAGTAAGCAAACTCACAAAGAGCCGTTGGCACGCCTGGCACAAAATTTGGGCATCCAAGCGCAAGTAAAGTTCTTAGGTGTGATTCGCAATGTGCCGGAATTGCTGATGCAAAACCAAATTTGCGTGCTCAGCACGCACCACGAAGGCATGCCTTTGGCCTTGATTGAAGGCATGGCCGCAGGCTGTGCGGTGGTGGGTAGTGACGTGCCAGGCGTGCGCGAAATCATTGAAAACAACGTCGATGGCATTCTGGTTGGTGCCGCAAATGCTCAGGCTTTAGCCGATGCCTTGGAACGCTTATTAGGCGATCCGATTGAGGCCGAAAAACTGAGCCACGCCGGCCGACAAAAAGCACTGCGTGAATTCAGTCGAGAGCGTATGAATCAGCGCTATGAAGACATGTTTATGCAAATCGCTGGGCGACAAAGCTGACTGGTTCGCGTCTTTTCGAGTTACTTAACCCGCATACCCGGCACCGCGCCCGCATCGGTGCTGAGTAAAAACGGCCCGCCGCTGGCATCGCTGGCCGCTAAAACCATGCCTTCACTGAGGCCAAAACGCATTTTTCGCGGTGCCAAATTCGCCACCATCACGGTCAGCCGCCCCACCAGCGCTTCCGGTGCGTAGGCCGATTTGATCCCCGCAAACACTTGGCGCGGTTTGGCTTCGCCGATATCAAGCAGCAAACGCAGCAGTTTGTCCGCCTCGGGCACGGCCTCGGCACTAACGATACGCGCGATTTTTAGTTCGACTTTGCCGAAATCTTCGATGCTGATGTAGCTGCCATCAGCCGCCACCGCCACAGGTGCAACTTCTGCAACCTTGGCAGGTTTTATCGGCTCCGCCACGCCGATAGTTTCCACTGACGCTGCGATCATCGCATCCAGCTGCTTTTTATCGATGCGGCCAAGCAGTGCCGTGAACGGTGCGATCGCGTGTCCTGCGGCTAAGGGCGACATTAGCTCGGAAAAATTCGTCAGCTTGGTAAGTAGAAACGCTTCCGAGGCGGCGGCCAAATTCGGCACCACCGGAGTAAGCCAGCCAATCAACAAGCGATACATATTCAGCGAGTAGCCCAAAATTGCGGCCAGTTCATTCTTGCGCTCTGGCGCTTTTGCCAATGTCCAGGGCGCGGCTTCAGCGATTCGGGCATTGACGATATCCGCCACAGCCATCACTTCGCGCAACACCAAACCAAAATCCACCGCTTCAAAAGCCGGCCTGCAGGCCAAATCCAGGCGTTTTGCCGCCGCTAAATAGCTGATCTCAGTGTCTAAATTGAGCCCAGGTAGACGGCCGTCAAAATGCTGGTGCACAAAACCGGCGCAGCGGCTGGCGATATTGACCAATTTACCGACCAGCTCGGCATTCACACGCTGCGCGAAATCTTCTAAATTCAAATCCACATCATCGACGTCCCCGCCACTTTTACTGGCGTAGTAATAGCGCAGGCATTCCGGGTTCAAATCTTGATTTAAATAGGTGCGCGCCATAATAAAAGTGCCGCGCGACTTCGACATTTTTTCGCCATTGACCATCAAATAGCCGTTCACATGCAGCTTGGTCGGCGTGCGCATACCCGAACCCTTCAATACTGCAGGCCAAAACAGCCCGTGAAAATTGACGATATCTTTGCCGATAAAATGATGCAGCTCAGCTTTACTGTCCGCACCCATAAACGCATTGAAATCAATGCCAGTGCGTT
>JAYTAO010000403.1:0-3323 GCA_043737435.1 Rhodanobacteraceae bacterium
CTCGTCATCGGAGCGTGGGCGGGGCCAGTTGGTTCGGCGCGGAGTTTAACCACTGCTAAGTCTAAAGAAACAATGTCGGCGGATCGCTTTGAAAAACGCGCTGAGGATGACAAAGATCGAGTGACCAACGAGTGGCGAAAACCCATCAACATAAGATGTATGCTTTCGCCATGAACACTGCTCGAAAATTCGCGACTTATAACGATGTGCTTGATGCGCCGCCGCATGTGGTTGCGGAGCTCATTGAAGGTGTGCTCCACACTCAGCCTAGGCCTGCGCCCAAGCATTCGCTTGCGATTGGTGGCATCAGTGACGCGTTGCGTTCGCCCTTTGGACGCGGCAGAAGCGGCCCCGGCGGCTGGATTTTTTTGATTGAGCCTGAGCTACATTTGCTGGGCGATGTGCTGGTGCCGGATTTAGCGGCATGGCGGCGTGAACGCTTGCCCAAGTTGCCTGATACTGCCTATATTGACGTTGCACCCGATTGGATTTGCGAAGTGCTTTCGCCCGGTAACGCGCGCTTTGATCGCGGTGTGAAAATGCCCCGTTACGCCGGTTCTGGAGTGCGCTATGCCTGGCTGATCGACCCGTCTGAGCAAACCCTAGAAGTATTTATACTGGGCCAGCAGCAACCCGCGAAATGGGTGTTGCAGCATGCTTTTGCAGGCAGCGACGCCGTCTTTGCCGAGCCCTTTGATGCATTGCCGTTTGTTATGGGTGATCTTTTGGAGCAGTAGTTTCTGCTTTCAAAATTAGCTGCGCGTTTTTTAGCGGGTGGTTTCGAGGAGCAAACAAGTATCCTCATCGAAAAAAAACTCGTCACAATTATTACCTGCGCCGCTGCGATCAATCACCAGAAAATTGTCAGTGGCGGCTAGTGCCAATACCGGGTGGTGCCACACGCCGCGATGGTAATTAACGCCTTGAAGGCCATTACTGCGAAAAGCGCGCACGGAATCTAGATTAGGCGATGTCGATGCCGGTGCCACGACAATCAGAAACGGCTGGCCGAGCAGCGGCACAAAGGCTTGACTGCCGAGTGGATGGCGTTCCAGCATGCGAATGGTGATCGGCATTGGCAGCGCTTGGACGCTAAAAATACTGATAACGGCTTGGTCTTGTGGCGCCGAAGTTTCAACCGTAGCCAGCTTGTGATAGCGCCGGGTGGAGCCGCTATTGATCATAAAATGCGCGCTGCCCTTAGTTTCGATTACCTCGCCAAAAGGTGCAAAGGCGTGTTTAGTCAGCGGCTCAATGAGTAGGGTGCGCATTGCGAAATCTATTAATTAACTTATTTTAGCCAGCGTGCCGAACAGCCGCAAGCGGCTAACACCACCATCAGGAAACACATTCAAGCGCACGTGCGTGATCGGCCCTAAGGCCCTAATTTGTTCGCCGAATTCATGTTCGGCATGCATTAAGAGTTTTTGCGCTGGCAATAGCTCACGCCAGAACAAGCTCTGCGTTTCGATTTGGCTGTCGGTACCGCCTTTCACAAAGGCCGCCTGAATTGAGCAGCTGTCCGGATAGTTGCCTTTAAAGTGCAGCGTATCCACCACGATACGTTCGATCTGACCCGGGTGCCCGAGGGCGATAATTACCCAGTCATTTCCGGGCGTGCGGCGGCGCGCGGTTTCCCAGCCATCGCCCATATTAATGCCGCGCCCAGGGTTGAGTAGATTGCCCATACGGCCGTAGTGCTCGTCCGAGCAGGCGAGGGCGCGGCCGCCATTTAAGGCGCTGCTTAGGTCAAGCTGTTCGTCGGCGCCAACATTTGCCCAGTCACGGAACGGGATGCCGTGTACGCGCAAACGTGCCACGCCACCGTCCGGGTAGATATTAAAACGCAGATGCGTATAAGCTGGCGTGGTCTTGATTTCGTGGTGGTGATGGCTATTTCCTTGCAGTTCCACGGCGGGCAAAACTTCAGTCCACTGGGTAATTTCCGTTGGATCCCCGGAAGCCACGAAACAGGCCTCCAGCGATGCCGAGGGCGGGAAGTTGCCGGTGAAAAAACTGGTGTCAATATCCACACCTTTGATGCTGCCCGCCACGCCCAGGCGAATCACACAGCTGTCGAAGCCTTCGAAGCGCTTGCGCCGCGATTCCCAGCCGTCCATCCATTTGCCGTTATCGTCGAATACGCCTTCTTTCCAGACTGCGGGTGTCGCTTGGAACAAGCGATTGACTTCGGCGAACCAGTCATCGGTGACTGAAATCGCTCGGGTACCGAGACGGGCATCGGCCAAATTGACGAATTTTTCGAAGGGCGCGGCGTAGGCTTTCATGGAGTGGGCTTTGTTGATGAGATTGATAGGTAGCTTAGCAATCCGCCTACGGCTGGAATAGACAAAGAAATACCGAAGTTATTGCTCAAAGCGTTTGTAGCCGAAACAGCGCAATCTTGTTGACCTCGGCCAGCGCGCGGCTAAATTCTGTTTCTTCTTCGTTGTGGATTCGCTCCTCGAACGCCGCCAGAATTTGGTGCCGGTTGCTGCCTTTTACCGCCATGATAAAGGGGAAGCCGAATTTGGCTTTGTAGGCGGTATTTAATTCGGTGAAGCGCGCAAACTCTGATTGAGTACACAAATGTATTCCGGCACCCGATTGCTCGGCGGTGCTGGCCTCGGTTAACTCACCGCGAACAGCCGCTTTTCCGGCCAAATCTGGATGCGCATTGATCAATGCCAATTGCAGGTTCTTATCGGCGCTGAGCATTTGTGTGCTCATGTGCTGATGCAGGACCTCAATGCGGTTCGCCTGCGCATCCACACCGGCATCAAAGCTGCGTTCGGCAATCCAGGGCGAGTGCTCATAAATATCGCTAAATGCCTCAATGAATTCGGCGCGCGAAAGCTTGCTCGGGGTCAAACTCTGAAAGTTGCTCATTGCGGGCTGTGCTTGGGTGGGATGCGGATGGGTATCGTGCCAGTGCCGCGCAATATCAATACGGCGGGCAAACCAGATATTTTTGCCACGGACATACTCAATAAATCGCTGCAGTGCCGCCAGCCGCGCCGGGCGGCCAATGACCCGGCAATGCAGACCAATGGACAGCATTTTCGGCGCGCCCGCCGCACCTTCGGCGTACAGCACATCAAAAGCATCTTTCAGATAGATGTAAAAATCATCGCCGCTATTGAAACCCTGCACCTGGGTGAAACGCATATCGTTGGTATCTAAGGTATAGGGAATAACGACGTGCGCTTTCCCGGTCGGGTTCGTCGGCCCGGCGAGTTCCCAATAGGGCAGATCGTCGTCGTAGGTATCGCTGTCATATAAAAAACCACCTTCTTCCAGCACCAAACGCCGAGTATTCGGGC
>JAYTAO010000404.1:0-3322 GCA_043737435.1 Rhodanobacteraceae bacterium
TGGGGCAAGGCGCTAATACTGACGCTGTGGGGCTTGCTGGTGGTGGGTACGGTCGATAACTTGCTGCGCCCGGTATTGGTCGGCAACCGGCTAAAACTGCACACGGTGTTGGCGTTTCTTTCGGTTGTGGGTGGACTACTTGTATTCGGTGGCTCGGGCTTGATTTTGGGCCCGGTGCTATTGACGGTGACGATGGTGCTCATCGAAGTTTGGTCGGTTCGGGTTGCAAGAGCGCCATAAATTGTTGAGACCGCTATTTTTGTGACCGAGCTGTACGCGAAAAATATTGTAGCCAAGACTGCAAGCAAACTTGAGCCTAGCCACTGTTTTTGAGTCATCGCGGGCACAACCATAAAGTGTAGTCTGCAGGTGAAAAAGGGCTATGCAGCCCTTTTCCCTGCCTCGACTCTATTAATCGAGCTTTTAACAGCAAACTTTCTAGAAATTCAAGCGCAATCCGACGCCACCGCCGGTATCACCGTCGCTAGTTTCAACGTTAATTGAGGCACCTACAGTGTCAGTGAAAAAATAGGTTCCGGTCAGTTTCAAGCTCGCGTCGACATTGCTGGCAAAAACCTTACGCACCAATGCTTCGCCTTCAAACTGTTCGGTCAGCATACTGCGTACGCCAACGCCGACAAAACCTTTGGTCTCCGAATCATCACCGAAATTGGTATCAACTCCGAGTCGCGCAACACCAAGTTGGCCAAACACTGCTGCGGTATCGCTAAATTCACTGCGTACTCCCAAACCAAGATAGGTCAAGTCAACGCTACTGCCGCCCGAAGCATTAATATTGGTGTAGTCCAAGTTTGCAGAAAAAATGTCATTGATTTCAACGGAGCCAAGCAAATTAAAGCCGTCGCAATCAGAGCCGCAGCTGAAGTCAGCGTGCGTATAACCAATAGCCGCATTGTTAAAACTTAGCTCAGCAGCGTTTGCACTAAATGCCAGCGCCGTAGCTAAAGCTGCAAAAAAAATCTTTTTCATATTCAAGTCCTCAAAATAGTTAGCCGCACCAAAAGTGGGGGCAACTGACCGTAAACAATTGAACCTGAACCAAAAATAAAAAGCGCCAAAAACCTAACAGGCTTTCGGCGCTTTGGTGGCAAAGTATTCAGATATAGCTTTCGCCAACATATTTCACCGCAATAAATCAAGTGCAATATGGCCTAAAAAAAATAAAAAGTTAAATTATGCTGATGTTAAAACGCATTTATTCCAGTAATCTCACGACCAACAACTAATTTATGCACAGTTTCAGTGCCCTCATAAGTAATCACTGATTCCAAATTATTCATATGACGGATCGGGCAATATTCAGTGGTAATCCCTGCACCGCCGAGCAAGTCACGCGCATCGCGGGCAATTTCGATGGCGATGCGGCAATTATTCCACTTCGCCATGCTGACCTGGGTCGGCTGCATTTTGCCTGCATCTTTCAAGCGGCCAAGCTGCAGACTCATTAATTGCGCCAAGGTAATTTGGCGCGCCATTTCCGCCAAGCGCATTTGCACTGATTGCGTTGCCGCCAATGGCCGGTTAAAAATAATCCGGGTTTTGGTGTTGTCTAAAACTTCGCGGTAGCAAGCAATTGCAGCGCCTATCGGGCCCCAAGTAATACCGTAGCGCGCTTGCGTTAAACAAGAAAGTGGGCCGCGTAAACCTTTGACATTCGGTAAGCGATTACTTTCTGGCACGCGGACATTATCGAAATACAGCTCCGAGGTAATTGATGCGCGCAAGCTCATTTTGCGGTGGATATCTTTAGTCTCGAAGCCTTTCATACCCCGCTCAACTAAAAAGCCGTTGATGCCCTCTTCGGTCATCGCCCAAACAATGGCGACATTGGCGATGCCGCCATTAGTGATCCACATTTTGCTGCCATTGATAGTCCAATCGCCGGTTGCGGCGTCTTTTTTGGCATGCGTTTTCATATTGCCTGGGTCCGAGCCACCGTGCGGCTCGGTCAAGCCGAAGCAGCCGATAATTTCGCCCTTCGCCATGCCCGGCAGAAAACGCTGCTTTTGCTCATCAGAACCAAAGGTGTAAATCGGATACATGCACAAGCTGGACTGCACCGAGACAAAGCTACGAATGCCGGAATCGCCACGCTCTAATTCCTGACAAATCAACCCGTAACTGACCGCATTCATGCCGGCACAACCGTAGCCTTCCAGGCTGGATCCAAGCAAGCCGAGTTCGGCGATTTCGGGCACCAATTCTTTCGGGAAGCGCGAATTATCAAAGCACTCTCCAATAATGGGCAGCACGCGCTCGTCGGTAAAGCGTGCGACGGTGTCTTGCACCATGCGTTCTTCGTCGCTCAACATTGATCGGATGTCATATAAGTCTTCAGAATGCAGCTGGATAGGGGCAGTTTTGCCCTTTGATAATTCGCTCATTTTGCGGTGCTCAGGTTAGTGGGTGTGGCAATTCTAAACTTGACGCGTGTAGTCGTCATGAATTTAGCGTAAGCGTGGCCTAAGTCGGGGCCTTAGCAGAAATTGCGCTAGTGCTAAAGTTCGGCATTAATCAACGCAGTGATTCGACGAGCATGAGTTTTTTGTGGCTGCACTGAGTTCGTACGCGTCGATTAGTTTATTGTCCGCGATGGCGATGCTATTGCTGGTGCTCAGTATCGCCAGCGGTGTTTGCCATTGGCGCAGCCGCGCCAGCCAAGCTGAATTACGCAGTCAAATTGACGCTTGGTGGATTTTTTTGCCGGTAGTAAGTCTAGCGGTCTGCGCTTATCCGGTCGGCCCCATTATTCTTAGTGTTCTGATTGTCGCGTTGGGCTTACGCGAATTAGTTTTGCAAAAACGGACGCTGCAAATAATCAACAAGCGTTCTGATCTGGGCTTTAGGAAACTGTACGCCATCAGTGCTCTCATGGTGCTTGGCTTAAGCTGCATCGCCTTGTTCCCAACGCTACTGTTAAGCATGCAAGCGGCGCAATCCTGGCTGTTCTATTTGTTCGCATTAACTGCGATAAACGATATCTGTCAATTTGTGTTGGGCAAGCGCTATGGTCGACACAAAATCGCCCCGCGCAGCAGTCCGAATAAAACCTGGGAGGGGTTATTGGGCGGCATCGCCGGGAGCACTATTTTTTCACTGCTGCTTGGGCTGCATTTCGAACTCGGCAGCGCAATGCATTTGGCATGCTTGGGTTTTGTCCTCGCCATCGTGGGCTTTTTTGGCGACTTAGTATTTTCCAATATAAAACGTCAGCTAGGCATTAAAGATTTTTCCCAGCTGATTCCCGGACATGGCGGCATTTTGGATCGTGTCGACAGTTTGGTTTTTACCGCGCCTGCGC
>JAYTAO010000405.1:0-3321 GCA_043737435.1 Rhodanobacteraceae bacterium
TTCGTCCAGACCGATGAGCTACAACGTTAGCAACGTTACAATCTAATTGGTCGGCTATTTGAAAGCGCTCAACCGTCCGAGCGCTTTTTTTCCAAAAGCTGACTACCCGCGCCCGCGATGCGCGCTGAGATGGGCGACCAACTGACCTAGATGTTCTTCCACCGCCATTCGGCCGTTGTCAGCGGCGTTTAGGCCGGTATAGCCGATATCTTCGCGGAAGTTATTGATCGAGGCACCGGTGGTCACCGAGAACGCTTTAACTTCTAACGTGGCCAGCGTGCGAGTGTCGTGTTGACCATAGAACTGCAAATCCTGGGTTCCGGTTTTTTGTACGCGCACGATCACTGCGGCGCTAATGCCCGCACGTTTCGCCGCGGCAAGAATCATCGGCATGGTGCCACGACCACGTAGCGCCGCCAAAGCCGGGAAGGCGTCCTCATCAACTACGGTGTAGCCACCATCGCGGAGGGCATCTTCGATCATGCCTTCCGCCGCGTTGCCGGGGCCAGATTCGCCAATTGCAATCACCACAACACGCGGCACCATCGGCGCGTCGCTTGGGGTAGCGACACTTGGGGTAGCGACACTTGGGCTAGGCGTATTCGAAGCCACACGCGGGTTCAAATCCCGCTTGTCATTAACCGCTTCAATGCGTGAGCGCAGACCAGCAAGAGGCGCACGCTGTGTTGCTTCCACTTCCGCGGTTGCCGGCGCGGTCGCCGCTGCTGCCGCTAGTCGCGCATTCTCAGCTTTGACTCGGTCAAGCTCAGCGTTTGCATCGGCAAGCGCGTTAGATTGTTCTGCGTTTACTTTGCCGCCTCGCCATTGGAGGACGTATTTTCGGGGACGTTGGCGGTTGCACCTTGGGTTGGCGAGGCGCCAGCATTTGTTTTGTCGCCAGGAGCACTAGCGGTATTGGTAGCGCCAGTTTTTCCGGTGCTCGGGGTGCTAGCGGTATCGGTAGCGCCAGTTTTTCCGGCGCTCGGGTTGCTAGCTACGACTGCCAGTTTGTCACCGGCGGTTTTCTCCCCTAAAGCCTCAACCGATACCGTTTGCACTTCCGATTTGCTGCCAAAAAGCTTGTCGCGCATGGCATAGCCACCCACGCCAGTGGCAATCAATACACTTGCGGCAATCGCCCAAATAGGTGCATTGCTTTTGGCTTTGGCGGGCAACATCGTCGCGTATGCCGGGGCCGGAGCATGGACATGGACAGATGCGGGCGCTTGCCCATACGCCGGCGCAGGCCGATACATCGGGGGCGCACTTTGCTGTGGCGGCAGCGCAACGCTAGCCAACGGCGCGCGTGGTGCAGTAATCAGCGCGGGCTGGCGCGCACCTTGGGGCAAGGTTGCCGCCGAGGTCACTCCAGGTGCTGGCGAAGCAACATTGACCGTGCCAGCAATAGCACCGATCTGGGCTAAATCGGTCAACAAATCGTGGCAGCTCTGGTAGCGCTGAGTCGGATCTTTTGCCAACATTTTATTGAGCACCGAAACCAGCGGTTGAGCAACGTCCGCGCCCAATGAGCGCACGTCTGGAATGTCGGCCTGCACAACTTCTAACATCAAACCCAATGGGGATTGATCGGTAAAGGGCATGCGTCCAGCCAACATCTCGAATAACACAATGCCCAGCGCGAACACATCGCTGCGCTGATCCACCTGTTTGCCTAAACACACTTCCGGAGATAAATAGCCGGGTGTGCCAACGAATTCGCCGGTGCCGGTAAGCTTCTTTTCAAAATCTGAGTTTGCCAGCGCAATACCAAAGTCGGCGACCTTGACCAAGCCGCGCGGCGTGATCATCAAGTTGGCTGGTTTAATATCACGGTGCACGACGCCACGATCATGCGCCACACTTAGGCCTTGAGCGGCCTGCGCGATAATACCGGCGGCGTGTTTGGCTTCGAGCTTGCCTTCGCGGCGCAGCATTTGACTCAAGGATTCACCCTCGACAAATTCCATCGCGAAGAAGGGCTGACCTTGGTCGTCACCAATCATGTAAATCTGAATGATGTGCGGATCGTTCAGCTGTGCCATGCTGCGGGCTTCGCGCAGAAAACGCTCAACCACTTGCGGATCATGCGCCAGCGCTTCACTCATCAACTTAATTGCGACGTGGCGGTTTAAATTGGCCTCGAAGCCTTTGTAAACAACGCCCATCCCGCCCCGACCAAGCTCTTCAACGATATCGTAATGCCCAACTTTGCTACGCATGACTGGCTCCTAAAAATGCAAAACAATTGCATGGATCAAGTCTAGGCAGAAACTCTGAACGCGGGTTGTCCTAATCCGACATGAAACCCCTAAACTTAAGGCCGAATTGAACGAATACGGCGAATTCTGTGATGGATTCCGCGGAAGAACCGTTCTCTAGAACCAAATTATCAAGACCTGCCCTGAGCCAAGTCACGAATTAGTCCAATCCACTGAATTGGGTAACCCTTTCAATAATCCAAGTCATTCAAAATGAGCCCGATCAATCGCCGCCAATTTTTAAGTCATGGTGCTCCTCTGCTTGTATTGGCGGGTGGCGCTGCGCTGGCTAGTGCTGCCTGTACGCCCGAAGAAGAAAAAAGCTCAGCTTTACAGTGGCGCATGCGTACCAGTTGGCAAAAAGACATGCCGGGCTTATTCGAGGCAGCGCAGCGTTTGGCAAAGCGCATCAATCACAGCTGCACGGGGCGACTAAAAGTATCGGTAGTTGCCGCTGATACATCGCTGGAAGCCTTTGGCGTTTTTGATGAAGTTGCCGCTGGCCGCTGTGAAATGGCGCATACGTGTGCACAATTTTGGCCCGGGAAAAGCCTTGCGACCACGTTTTTTGCAGGCCTGCCATTCGGCATGACTGCGGGTGAGTCAACCAGCTGGCTGCTCGCCGGCGAAGGTTGGGCGCTGTGGCGTGAGCTATACGCGAAATTCGGCCTAGCCCCCTTCCCTGTGGGCAATACCGGCGCACAAATGGCGGGTTGGTTTACGCGTGAACTCAAATCGTTGCGTGGCGTTAAAGGCATGAAAATGCGCCTGACTGGGCTTGCCGCGGAAGTTTGGCGGCGCATCGGCGGCGTCGTCGTCGCACTCGATGGCGACGCCTTGGTCGACGCGTTATCGACGGGAAGCATTGATGCGGCAGAGTGGATGGGGCCTTGGAACGACCTATATTTAGGTTTGCATCGGGGCGCAAAAAACTACTATTACCCAGGTTGGCAAGAGCCCAGCGCAACTTTGGAATGCATCGTCAATCTAGGCGCGCTTAACGCGCTTCCAGCGGATTTACAAACCGCGATTGAAAGCGCGTGCATAGCCAGCCATGCCGAGG
>JAYTAO010000406.1:0-3320 GCA_043737435.1 Rhodanobacteraceae bacterium
GTATTGCGCGAGTTTATTGCTGCCGGGGAACGTGGGCGCGCAAACTTAGAATAATTTCTTATTTAGAATAATTTGTTATTTATCGAATATTAAAATGAAAGACAATAAAAATATCATTAATACTAGACTTTCGAAAACCTTCAATCTATTTTTTGAATCTGAAAAATCGAGCGGCATTTTACTTATAATGTGCACCGTTATTTCGCTGGCACTCGCAAATTCAAGTTTTGGAGGCGACTACTTAAGCTTTTGGAGAATCTATCTTGGCGGTTTAAGTATTGAACATTGGGTTAATGATGCGCTCATGGCAATATTTTTCTTGCTCATTGGCCTAGAGCTGGTACGAGAGCTTAAAAACGGTGAGCTTTCCAATCTTAGTAACGCGCTATTGCCCATTTTTGCAGCTCTGGGCGGCATCATGGTGCCCGCGTTAATACACTTTAGCTTGAACTCTGGCACGCCTACCCAACCCGGTATGGGCATTCCAATGGCGACTGATATTGCTTTTGCACTGGGCGTACTTGCGTTGCTGGGGAAAAGAGTTCCCGCTTCGCTCAAAGTATTATTGACCGCAATTGCAGTGATTGACGATTTAGGTGCCATTATCGTTATAGCCGTGTTTTATACCGCAACATTGAAAATCATGTATTTATTAGGCGCGATCGCAGTTTTTGGCATGTTGATGGCCTTAAATCGGTTTTTCAAAATTTTATCGCTCTGGCCGTATTTAATAGGTGGCGTAGTGATGTGGAGCTTGATGTTCTCCTCAGGCGTACATGCCACCATTGCCGGCGTTTTATTGGCTTTTACAATTCCGGCGTCAGCCAAAGTTGACGATGTGCCATCGCCTTCACATCAGTTGGAGAACTTCTTACATAAGCCTGTCGCTTTCATAATACTACCCATTTTTGCATTGGCGAATACCGGAATTGTAATTGGCAGGGATTGGGCACACAGTTTAACAAGCGCAAACGATCTGGGCATTATCCTTGGCTTAGTAATCGGCAAGCCCGTTGGGATTACGCTTTTGTGTTTTATTGCTGTCACAATAGGCATATGCCGCCTGCCCTCTAACTTAAATTGGCGAATAGTTTTTGGTGCCGGTATTTTAGGCGGCATTGGTTTTACCATGTCGATTTTTATCACTAATCTAGCGTTTACCGGCCAAGCTGAGCTTATTAATTCCTCAAAAATGGCGATCTTAATAGGCTCGTTGACGGCTGGGACTATTGGGCTTATTTGGCTAAAAATCTTTTTGCCACCCACGCCCACAATGGACGCTGACCGGGCTTGATGCGAATCTTGCGCGCAGGCACCGCGAAAACCTATGTCACTTAGGCATCAATCCTACTGATACTTCGTCGATAACTCAGCATTGACAATGCTGCTGCCAGACTCATTAATCGAAAGAAATCCCTCACTAACTGGAGTCACTATGCTTCGCCCCAACCTACTGTGCGCCGGAATTGCGCTTTCGCTGCTACTTGCAAGCTGTAGCCATCTGGACACCCCCGCTGCCACAACTAGCGTGTCGCCCGCTGCAGCAGCTAACAAAACTGCAGAGCCGGTAGCGAGCAACATCATGCTGCAGCCGTGGGCCGGTGGCTTTGGCGGCGTACCGGCATTTGATCGGATGCAGATTGCGGATTTAGAGCCAGCGCTGCAACAAGGGATTGCGGCGCATCTGCAGGAACTTGACGCGATTGCCGCGCAAACCGCGCCTGCAACCTTTGAAAATACGATTGTGGCACTGGAGCGCAGCGGCACGTTGATGGCGCGGGCATCGGTGTATCTTGGCATTCTGTCTGGCAATCAGTCCTCGCCGGAATTTCGCGAAGTGCAGCTCAAGCTGACGCCGATGCTGTCGGATTACCAGACAAAAATAGTGCAAAACTCAGCGCTATTCGCACGCATCAAGGCGATCCATGACGGCCCGGAAATGGCGCAGTTACGCCCTGACCAGCGGCGCTTGGTGAGCAATACCTATGCGAACTACATCAGCTCGGGCGCCCAGCTGAGCGGCGCGGATGCAGTGCGCTACGCGCAGATCAACAAAGAGCTGGCGGGCTTGTCCACGCAGTTTTCCAACAATGTGTTGGCAGACGAAGAAAAATACGTGCTTTATCTGAGCAAAGCGCAGCTGGGTGGCTTGCCAGAATCCGTGATTGCCGGTGCGGCCGGCATTGCGGCGGCCAAGGGCAAGGCTGATAACTTCGCAATCACCAACACGCGTTCGTCGATGGACCCGTTTTTGACCTATTCGACCGAGCCGGGCTTACGCGAACAAGTTTGGCGCCGTTACTACAGTCGCGGCGATAATGGTGATGCGAACGACAACAATCCACTGATCAAACAAATTTTGACGCTGCGAAACGAGCGCTCCAAGCTGCTGGGCTTTGAAAACTACGCGAGCTGGCGCTTGCAAGACCGCATGGCGAAAACGCCAGAGCGTGCGATGGCGCTGATGGACTCCGTTTGGCCAGCCGCGATTGCGCGCGCCAAAGTCGAAATTGCCGATATGCAAAAGCTGGCAGACGCGGAAAAAGCAGGCATCACCATTGAAGCCTGGGACTACCGCTATTACGCCGAAAAAGTGCGCCAAGCGCGCTACGCTTACGACAGCGAGGCGGTCAAGCAATATCTGAATTTGAACCAGCTCACGGAAGCCATGTTCTTTGTGGCAGGCCAACTGTTCGACTTCAAATTTACCGCCCTGCCGGTGGGCAAAGTGCCGGTATTTCACCCCGATGTGCGGGTATGGGAGGTGACCCGCTTAAGCAACGGCGCGCCGGTTGGGCTTTGGTATTTGGACCCTTATGCCCGGGAAGGCAAACGCTCTGGCGCATGGGCGTCTAGCTATCGGGATCATCAGACGCTGGGCGGCTCCCCACTAATCTTGTCCAGCAATAACTCCAACTTTATCAAGCCTGCCGATGGCCAGCCGGTGCTGGTTTCATGGGACGACGCCAACACCTTTTTTCACGAATTTGGCCATGCGCTGCACGCACTATCGTCCAAAGTAGACTACCGATCGCTCAACTACGGGGTGCGCGACTACACCGAGTTTCAATCGCAGCTGCTGGAGCGATGGCTGTTCACAGATGAAGTGGTGGGCAAATTTTTCCGCCATGCAAAAACGGGCCAGCCGATGCCGACAGAGCTCATCAATAAACTCAAAGCGTCCGCAAGCTTTAACCAGGGTTTTGGCACGACGGAATATCTCGCCAGCGCAATCATTGATCTCAAGCTGCATTCGATGGACCCAAAGGATCTAGACCCTGACGCCTTCGAGCGCGACACACTAAAGGCCATGGGCATGC
>JAYTAO010000407.1:0-3308 GCA_043737435.1 Rhodanobacteraceae bacterium
GAGATAATTAGGCTCATGCGAAATACTCGGGTAATTGGCACCAGCCAGCGCGGCAAACGCCCACCGCGCGCGCCAAAGCTGGCGTCGGTGATCAGCGCAAACGTTGTGGTGCGGGCACGCATTTCACCGCACCGCTGCATAATTTGCGTCGCCGTCAGGCCTGCTTGCGCCGCTTGCGCAGCGTCTAAAATAATCAGTGCCTCACCTGCGGCGGCATTGAGCGTATCGAACACTTGCGCTTTGCCACTGCCGCCATGGCGCGCGGCAGCGCACGCGGCTTGATAGGTGCCACTGAGCGTGGAGGAAATATTTAAGCACAGAATTTCTTGGTGCATACTGGCTAGCTGATCAAACAAACGTCGGAACTCGCCACTGGGCGGCTGCGAGGTTCGTACCGGGTTGGGATCGACGCGCAAGCGCCGGTAAAATTGCTCCGGGCTGAGCGTAATGCGATCTATAAATTCGTCATTGCCAAAATTCACTCGCACCGAAACGCAATGAATATAAAGCCGTTCAATTTCTGCAACCGGTAGATCGGCCGCGGTGTCACAAACAATAGCCACCGCGGCCCGATTGCGCTTGGCACGCACCTGCGCATGCATATCCTCGGCTTTGCGCTGGCTAACTTTGGCAAAGTTTGTTGCCAGCTCGAACAGCGCGGCCGGGTCATCGGTGTGCGCGTGCAAATGCGCGCGTTCAGCACCACCCGCGAGCACCAGCGAATCATGCGCAAAACCATTGAGCGCCTCGCGCAATGCATCCGTTGCCACATTTTCTAGCAAGCATTCACTACAAAAACGAAACTGCCCGGCGCAAGCGGCAATATCGCCCGAGTCGTGATCGTGATCATGACTATGGTCATGGCGACGGATCTCTACGGCCTCTGGCCCGCCGACAAGGTGTAGCGCATCGCGGCCGCGCTCAACAAACTGCTGCACACCTTCTAAAAAACTGACAAAACCGCTGCCACCGGCATCGACCACGCCATGTTCCGCTAATACCGCGAGTTGGCTGGGCGTGCGCGCCAATGCCCGTCTAGCCGCACTTAATCCGCGCCCAAAAAATGCGCTCAACTGCGTAGTGCTTACCATCTCTGACAAGCCTTTCGCGAAATCGGTGATAACGCTCAAAACTGTCCCTTCGCGCGGCCGTGCCAACGCGCGCCGCGCGCCTAAAGCCGCTTGCGTTACCGCCTGACTTAACGCCGCCAAGCTAATGCGCGATTGTCCTTTAAGCGCGTCTGACAAGCTGTAAAAAAATTGCGCCACGATCGCACCGGAGTTGCCACGCGCGCCATCGACTGCAGACATGGCAGCGTTGCGTAACACGACATCCGCCCCCTGCCCGCGCGCCGCTACGGCGCTTTCTAGCACCGCCGCAAAGGTAAATGCCAAATTGGTGCCGGTATCGCCGTCGGCGACCGGAAAAACATTAATGCGATTGAGCTCATCGCGCTTAGCTATGACCGCACGGCTGCCCGCAATCAATGCGGCACGCAGTAATGCGCCACCCAAATTCGGGCCGGATCTGGCCATTAATTTGCCGTGCGCTGCCGCATTCAAATCACGTCCCAAACATACTCGCCACGTGCCAATGTGGCACCCGCAATCGCGTCCATTTGTTTGTCTTCATTGCTCAGCAATGCACGCAGGTTGCGCGCCATACGGCGCTTAGCTTGCTTGGCAAAAACTTCAGCCAGCACCAATGTCGCTTCCGCCTTGGCAGGTTCTTGTTTGGCGATGGTATCGGCCCGGGAATGCACACACAGGCCCACAAAAAGATCAATTGCGATGTCGGCAATCCGCTTTTGCTGGTGTTGAAAATCCGCAATTGCTTTGCCGTGTAAGCGCAATAGCGCATCACCCGCGCGCGATAGCTCCAGTGTGTACTTGGCATACATATCGCTGCCGGCCTTCAACCTGGGGTGCAAGTCGCGCAAAATTTTGTCAGAGCCAAAACCCGTTGCTTCTTTGAAGCGTTTTTCGGCATAGCCGCTGAGCACGCCAAAGCCTTTGATCGGGTTATTGAAAATGTCGCCGACCGCGGTTTTTAATTCGCTCAAGGACGAACCCACATCTTTCAGTCCGCTCAATGCAATGTAGAGGCGCAGAATTTCGTTAGTACCTTCAAAAATGCTCAGGATGCGGCAATCACGAGTAATTTGCTCATACGGAAATTCACGCATAAAGCCATTGCCTGCGGCAATTTGTAAGGCTTCATGGGCGCAGCGTTGAATCGCATCAGAGGCAAATACTTTACTGATCGCCGCTTCAACCGAATAGTCCTCAACGCCCGAATCAATGTAGTGCGCCACCATCCAAACCACCGATTCCGCCGCGAAACAATCGAGCGTCATCTGCGCAATTTTTTCCCGAATCAAGCCGAACTCCGCAATCGGGCGGCCGAATTGCTTGCGATCTTGGGCTTGGGCGCTAGACAATTTGATCAACGTTTTCATGCCGCCTACGGCACCGCCACCTAAGCCGGTGCGGCCGTTATTTAAAATGCTCATCGCGACTTTAAAGCCTTTGCCCTCCGGCCCCAACACGTTTTCTGCCGGCACGATCACATCGCTAAAGGCAACTGTCGTGGTGCTGGAGGCGCGTATGCCCATTTTATCTTCGTGCGGGCCATGGCTAACGCCTTTCCAACCCGCTTCGACGATAAACGCGGTCATTTTGCCGTCGCCTTCGTCGGTTTTTGCAAACACCGTAAAAAGCTGGGCAATGCCACCATTGGTGATCCAGATTTTTTCGCCAGACAGCGTCCAGCTGCCATCGCTATTTTTTTTTGCCGTAGTCTTGATACTGGCCGCGTCCGACCCAGCACCGGCTTCGGTCAAGCAAAACGCCGCAATCATTTCGCCACTGGCAAGTTTGGGCAAATAGCGCTGCTTTTGCGCGTCGTTTGCCCATAGCAAAATCCCTTTCATGCCGATTGAGCTGTGCGCGCCCACAGTCAAAGAAACCGAGCTGTCATGCCGGGATGTTTGCTGCAATACGCGCGCATAGCCGGCATTGGAAAGCGCCATACCGCCGTATTCTTCCGGGATAATCAGGCCGAATAAGCCCATATCGCGCAAGCCTTGAATGAACTCTGCAGGCTGATGCGCATCACGATCCCAGAGCTTAAATTCCTTGCTATGCGCGTCCAAAAAGCCGTCAATGGAATCAACAACCGCGCCCAAAAGTTCGGCATCACGCGCGCTCATCTTCGGGTACGGAAATAAATTTTCTTCCAAGATTTCGCCGAAAAATAAATTTTTTGCGGCGGATTCTTCACGTCGTAATTTATCAGTTACTGATGCG
>JAYTAO010000408.1:0-3308 GCA_043737435.1 Rhodanobacteraceae bacterium
TCCAGTCGCGCGCGGTTTGGAAATCAAAATTGCGGAAAAGCTCGCCTGGATACGTAGAGAACGGGGCAGGGCGCAAACGTCGTTCAAGGGGAAATCGACATGATTCCAGCGAAATTTGCCGCGCTACTTTGGGTGTTTTTCGGCGGTAGCCTAGGTTCCAGCGTGCACTTTTTACATGGTGGAGATTGCTGGCGGTTTGGGTGGGGTTTGGTGTTGGGCGTTAGACCTCAATGTCGTGTACCTAAGGGCGAACTTACCTTATCGTCATTGCGAACGCAGCGAAGCAATCCTCACGGTGACGCCGAGACCGCCGGTTTGGCATTGAAGCCACAGCATCTTTTAACGCCGCCGCGGCAGAATGCTGCGCACCGGCTTGGGCTGATAGCGGTAAAGTTCTAGCCAATCGTGCTCGGGTTGATTCAGCCAACGATCTAACAAGGTTGGCACCAGTCCGGTAGGCAAATTGGTTTCGCTGTTCCACATCAAAACGATCCCGGCGTTTTTCTCCGGTAAACCTACAATCATGCCGCGATAGCCGGCCACCGCGCCGGCGTGGAACCAAATAGGATGGCCGGAATAATCGAACAATCGCATGCCTAAGCCATAGCCCGCCGACATTAACCGGGCGCGGCGCCAGGGTGGGCCATAGATTTCGCCCGGCGTCGCGATCTGCTGGGTAGTCAGCTTACTAATAACTTCGGCCGGCAACACATCTGGCCTGTTACCCAGCAACGCCAAAACGTATTGCTCCATATCGGATACGCTGGCGTTGATACCGGCCGCAGCTTCCAACCAATAGTAGTTTGGCTTGACATTAATCTGCACATTCTTCGGCCAGCGACGTTCGTGTGGGCGGGCCCAGTTGTCGTCCTCAGACAGGCCATCCATGCCCAAATTGGCGCGATTCATGCCCAAAGGCTCAAACAATTCCCGCCGCAGGGCGTTGGCAAAAAACTGCCCGCTGGCGGCGTAGCTAATGTCGGCTGCGAAGCTGTAAGCAACGTTTTGATAGGCAAAACACGCGCCGATGGCGCACTCGGCTTTCATGTTGGGCAACAGGGCGCGAATCGGCTCGAATGTAGTGGACGCCTCGACAACATTGTCCAGCGAGTGATGCACCAAGCCAGTGCGGTGGCTTAGCAGTTGCTCAACCGTCAAAAACACCGAATTTGGATCTTTCAAACGAAAATTCGGCACGAGTAAGGTCACCGGCGTGTTCCATTGCAAAAAGCCTTGGTTAACGAATTTCCCGACTAGCGCTGCGGAAATAGACTTACTCATCGATGCCAAGCGAAACCGCGTAGTGGCATCAATTGCCTTGGTACCGCCGACAACGGTGCTGCCTAAGCTTCGCGTCAGCACGACTTGACCGCCCGAGACTATTCCCACAACTAATGCCGGGGTCTGCGCGGTTGCCATAATGCCTTTAAGCTCGACATCCAGGCGCTGCAGGTCCAGCGCATTATCGACCGGGCGCGCAGAAACGATTTGCGGCAACACAACCGCGCCGATAAGCGCAATTTCAATAGGCAAATTGCAAAAAAGCCGGGTCAGAAATTTAAGCAACTGCAAAAAATACCCCTGAGTTCGTTCTGTCAACCCGGATTCTTGCATAAGGTTTGACTCAATCATGCTGTTTTGGCTGACCACACGCCGTCGGGTACGAATTTTGCCGCTTCAGTTCCTCGCGGCTGCGCCCAAACGCTGCCCGACTTAGTCCATTAGTTGTTAAACCACAGCGCATGCGGGTGCACTATCATCCACGCTGCAATTTTTCTAATGAAGACGCAATGATTCCAGGCAATCCCCTAACTGGCCGGCGGCCGCTGAGCTACAAAGACGCGGGCGTTGATATTGATGCAGGGCATGCTTTAGTCGAGCGAATCAAGCCTGCTGTGGCGCGCACGCGGCGGCCGGAAGTTCTTTCTGGTTTGGGCGGATTTGGCGCGCTGTTCGCCATTCCACCTGGCAAATATCACGAGGCGGTGCTAGTCAGCGGTACGGACGGTGTCGGCACCAAGCTGAAACTGGCGCAAACGCTGAATCGGCACGCGACCATCGGTATCGATTTGGTTGCGATGTGCGTCAATGACGTGCTGGTGCAGGGCGCAGAGCCTTTGTTTTTCCTAGACTATTTCGCTACGGGCAAACTAGACGTGGAAACCGCCGCCACAGTGATTGAAGGCATCGCCAAAGGCTGCGAGCTTGCCGGCTGCGCTTTAGTCGGTGGCGAGACGGCAGAAATGCCGGACATGTATGATCCCGGCGAGTACGATTTGGCGGGTTTTACCGTCGGTGCGGTGGAGCGCGCCAAGATCATTGACGGCAGCAAAATAAAAGCCGGCCAGGTGCTGTTGGGTGTAGAAAGCTCAGGCCCCCATTCGAATGGCTATTCCTTGATTCGAAAGGTGCTGAGCGTCAATGGCAGTGACCCGAATGCGCCATTCGGTGCGGGTACGCTGGCAGATGCGCTGATGCAGCCAACCATTATCTATGTCAAAGCAATTACGGACTTGCTTAGCGTGATTGATGTGGCCGGCATGGCGCACATTACCGGCGGCGGTTTGACCGAGAATATTATTCGAGTGGTGCCGGAGGGCTTAAGCATTCAGGTTTTTACCAGCCAATGGCCGCGGCCTGACATTTTTAAGTGGCTGAAAAGTGCAGGGGATATAGCTGAGGCCGAACTGCTGCGCACTTTTAATTGCGGTATCGGTTTCGTGCTGATCATTGATGCGGATCAAGTTGAGGCGGCTAGTGCTCGCTTAAAAACACACGGGTTAAATTCTTGGACGATTGGAAGTGTGCAAGCGCAAGCGTCAAATAGTGCGCAAGCGCGCGTGCGTTTTGACTGAAATAGCGCCGATGCGGGTTGCGGTTTTGCTTAGTGGCGCGGGTTCGACGCTGCGGGCGATAGTGCAGGCGCAACTTAATCTTGAAATCGTGGCGGTTATCTCTGACCGGCCCGATGCCGCCGGATTAACGTTTGCACAAAACTCCAGGCTAAGCGCCTTGTGTATACAGCGGCGTCATTACGCCAGCAAACAAGCGTTTGAAGCGGCGCTGATCGAAGCATTGGCCGCTGTCAAGCCCGATTTGATTGTGCTCGCCGGTTTTATGCGGGTTTTAAGCGCCAGCTTGGCGGCACGCTTTGCTGGCCGCATGATTAATCTACATCCATCGCTGTTGCCGAAATACCCGGGCTTAAACACGCATGCCCGTGCGATTGCCGCCGGGGATAGTGAACACGGCGCCAGCGTGCATTGGGTGACCGCTGAGCTGGACGGCGGCCCGGTCATTGCCCAAGT
>JAYTAO010000409.1:0-3307 GCA_043737435.1 Rhodanobacteraceae bacterium
CGCCGACGCCGCCACCGACCGCGTCAGCTACTGCTGTTGCGGCAACACCCGCGCTACAAGCGGCACCCGGCCTGCGCACCGAAGAGCGCGTACCCATGACACGTTTGCGCAGCAAAATTGCCGAACGCATGATGCAATCGAAGAACTCCATTGCGATGTTGACCAGCTTTAACGAAGTCAATATGAAAGCGGTGATGGATACCCGCAAAAAATACGCGGAAAGCTTCGAGAAAGTGCACGGCGTGAAGCTGGGCTTCATGAGCTTCTTCGTCAAGGCCTGTACCGAAGCGCTGAAAATGTATCCGATCGTTAATGCCAGCGTGGAAGGCAATGACATTGTTTATCACGCTTTTCATGATATCGGCGTCGCGGTCGCCACCGAAAAAGGCTTGGTGGTGCCGGTATTACGCAATACCGCAACCCAAAGTCTGGCGGATATTGAGCGCAATATTGGCACCTTCGCCAAACAAGCGCGCGAAGGCGGTTTGCAGCTCGAAGATTTGCAAGGCGGCACCTTTACCATTACCAACGGGGGCGTGTTCGGAAGCCTGTTCTCCACGCCCATCGTCAACCCACCGCAGAGCGCCATTTTCGGCATGCACACCATCAAAGAGCGCGCGATTGTGGAAAACGGCGCGGTCATTGCCGCCCCGATGATGTTCATCGCCATCAGCTACGACCACCGCATTATTGATGGCAAAGATGCCGTGCAGTTCTTGGTCGCGGTGAAAAACTATCTAGAAGATCCGGTGCGATTGATGTTGCACATTTGAAGGTTGACGCAAGTAATCGCCGAAGGTCGAATGAATTTTTTTCTCACCGCAATGTGGGTGGCGTCATTTTGTTCGGCTTCCGCGCGGGCGGTTGATGCCGACGAACTCGGCCAAAGCGCGCTTTCATCGCAAGCAGCTGAGCGCTATCAGGACACAGTCGCGCGGGCTGTCATTCGGCCCGCGCTACATGAGTGTTTGCCGCGTACAGCCAAGCCGCAGCCAGGAATCATAACCATCACGATGAAAATCTCCGGTAATGGCGTGGCTTCCAACGTGCAAGTTACGCCCAAATCTCCTGCAAATCGGTGTATCGAAAAGCGAATCCGCAATAGTCAATTTCCAAGCCCACCGAAACCGCCCGAGAGTGAAACTCTATTTTCATATTCGACGCGCATCAACATTCACTGATCTCTCAATTAAGTCACCCAACCCAATTATCCAATTGCAACCCTTTCACTTTGGCAAACTCCCGAGTGTTATTAGTCACCAGCAGCGCATTTAGACTGAGTGCGTGGGCGGCAATCATAGTGTCCAAAGAGCCAATAGACTCGCCACGGCGTTCTAGGTCAGCACGCAAATCGCCATAGGCCCACACAGCTGCTTCGTCAAAGGGCAATATTTCTAAAGGTGCGAGAAACAATTCCAGTGCATGGCGATTGCGTGCGGAGGCACTCTTGGCCGCACCAAAGGCGAGTTCTGCGGCCACGACGCTGGAAACACCAATTTCCCCAAGCACAAATCGGCGAAATCGCAAAAACACTTCGGGCGGTTTGTTGTTGATCACATAGATACAGGTATTTGTATCAAGCAAAATCATGTTTTAGAACTATCTTTTGATTCATTTGCCAAGGCAAACAACCCACCGCGAATCTGAGTTTCAGGCTGTTCGCGCTCCATTACAAAGCCGGGTTCAAACATTCCCACTGCGTCTTCCAGGATCGACCACGGGTTATCAATTGGTAGCAGCATCACGCCGTTGCCGACATGCTTCACTCCAACCTCGGTGCCGACAAAGCGAAAGGCTTTGGGTAAACGCACGGCTTGGCTGCGACCGGATTGAAAAAGGCGGGCAATGTCCATCCCTTTGTTCCTAAAATTTTAAACCCTTGAATGTTAATGGTAATCACCGGTGATAGCTATCTTTTGGGAATTGCCTATTCGGCGCGTAATGATCGGCCAGAAATTTGACTGCGGCGCGGTATGATGAATTCCCTGATCAAATGGTGGCTATTTTGCTAAGTCTTGAAAACTCTCATTTGCCCTCCTCCCCCAACCAAAATAAAACCTGGCGCCATCGCATTTTCGTAATCTTGACCGTGATCGTCGTCGTGATGCTCATGCTGCATCCCGAGCTGCGCATTTTCTTGCCGCTGCTGGATGCCTTGGGCTTGGAGTTATTGCTGGCAATCATGCTTAGCCAAGGCCTGGAATTTGTCAGGCCCGGCTACTATTTATTCGTTCGTCATATCGCAAAGCCCGCTGCGGCAAAGCTCTATGCGCTTGTGCTGTTTTTATTTGGCTTTGCCGGTCCGTATGTGGACGCTTGGGCGAACAGCTTGATCGCATCACAGAAGGCCGTTGCCAGGGCCGCGCCCTAAAAAATTATGCATAAAATTGCCCGGCTAACTTGCATCATTTTTGGCATATGACCAAGCAGCGCTAGCCCAGACTTCGCCAACACCGCACTTATTGGCGGTGGATATCGCCGGATCCGGTTGACACATTGCCTTGAATCGCTGCTGCGGTAACGTCACCGGAACTGGTGCTCACCGAGCCGCCAACCTGGGCGCATTCGACGTCGCCGCTTCCGGTAGTGATCGAGCCGGAAACGCTGCCAGTCGTAACGTTGCCCGACCCGGTGTGTACGGTGTTGGCAGCGCCAGTGACTGTAACGGTGCCGCTAGTGGTTTGAATGTCTTGCACAGCGCCGGTGACGACGATTTCCACGCGCGGTGTGTCGTTAATATCAATCGTCTCGCCGTCGACTACCAGGACATTGCCGTGGTGCGCGATGCGGTGTCCATCGGTGTTTCTCTCGCCGATGCTAAAGGTGCCTCGACTCGTCGTGATCTTAATCATCTGGATTTGTCTCCGTGCGGATTGGAAAAAAGAGCCGTAAGCGCAAACCGCTCGAACGCCCGACGTCGCTAGGTTGATTACCGACATGGAATTTAGAAATGTGGCGTATGCGCAATCAAGCTGGCATTGGTTTGACCCTAACCGATGCTATCGCGATACTGCGTCATCGCTTGGAAATTTAAGTTAGTGATAACGCCGCCACCAAGAAAGCTACAACGGCAATCGCTACGCCGGCTAGGCCGCCAAAACAGATTTGCAAAAGGCTTTCGCGCGTTGGGTTCATAAGCCCACCAACGAAACCGCGTGCATTGGAAATGCGCGCAATAATTTCCCATCCATGGTGACCAGCTTGCATTTCAGCTGCATGGCTAATGCAATGAATTCACAGTCGTATGCGGAACAATCGCTATCACCCACCAATTGGATTACGGCGAGCGAGTCAACTTCAAACTCCG
>JAYTAO010000410.1:0-8120 GCA_043737435.1 Rhodanobacteraceae bacterium
ATCCGTGCCACCGGCAAGTGCGGCTTGGAAAGGCGTCTGAGTCGGAAAGTTAGGGGCGCTAGTATTACCAGCGATGTAGGCGTTATCGGCTGGATCAACCGCGACTGCAGTGCCTTCGTCAAAGCCGTTGCTGCCCCAATATGTGGAGTATTCGATGGCATTGCCGGCGGCGGTCAGCTTGGTTAGGAAGGCATCGGTGCCGCCGAGTTGGGCTGCGATGGTTGGCGTTACCACCGGATAATTGATTGAGGTGGTGGAGCCGGTGATGTAAACCGTGCCCGCGCCGCTGACCGCGATATCGTTAGCTAGCTCAGTACCCACGCCACCGATGTAGGTGGAGTAGGTCAGCGCATTGCCGGCTAAGCTCATCTTGCTAACAAACAAATCCTGCCCGCCGCCATTGGTTGAGGCTGGCAGGCCTTGGATCGGGAAGTTGATCGACTGGGTCATGCCAGCAACGTAAGCATCGCCGGTCGGGCCAACCACTAAAGAAGTGGCTTGATCTAAGCCACTGCCGCCCAAATAGGTTGAATAGACCAGCACCGGGTCGATCACCAGCGCGCGCGTGTGATCGTAGCTGCCGAGCTCGAAACTGACATCGCTGCCGCGCACCACATAACCGCCTGCTACAAACTTGGTGCCGTCTGGGCCATTTTGGTAAATAACTGGTGCTTTCTGGCGCAGCTCGCCTGCAGCCATGGCAATCACCAGCTCGCCCGCCGGATTGACAGTAAGGCCCTTGCTGCCTTCAAAGTTCAGGCGGATCGCAGCCGGGTCAGCACCAGGTTCGAGCACGAAGTCATATTCGATGTTTCCTGCGCTGCCGTAATACACTAGGTCAATACCCGGATAAATTTGCTGGTAGCGCACTTTGGCAAACGAGATGATGTTGGTGCGCCATTGCTCGGGATGATTGCCGATGAAGTAATTGCTGATGCCGGGCAGTGGCTGCAAACCTACGATGCTGGGTTTCGCAGCGGCACCGACGAAGTGCATGCGCACGACTTCAGCGTTCTGTGGCAAGACCTCCCACGGGTTGGCTTGACCAGGGCTGAGCGCGATGACCGACTCGCTAGAAGTCAGGAACAGCGTGTAGCCCTTGCCCCGCGCCAAGAACTGCACGCGTGGATCCGATTGACCGACGTTGGGCTCAAAGCGCATCGGTAGCGCCGCATACTGCACAGCAGCAGCGCTGTTGGCAGTGCTCAAGCTTAGTTCAGTAGCAGCTAAAGCCGAAGGCAGGGCGGCGGCAAGCAGCGAGGAGCTGGCAAACGCGGCGAGCAACAGCGCGACAGACTTTCTAGATGGAAAAGCGTAAATCATGGTCTAGCCCCTATTGGCGATTGGTCGTCGGTTACGCATACTTTTCCTCCTATCGTTGCGCTCGAACAGTGTGCTGGCGCACAGAAACAGCGACTTATCGCCGCACGCGATTCCTGCCGTTGTCCTTAGCTAACATGCGCAAATATTTCGCCACCCCGCCTATCAAGACGCCGCATTTGAGCGCGGATTACGCGCGCAGTGAAGTATTGCCACGTTAGCAAAGCTACATTCACCCTAGCCGGTGCCATACCATCCGCATATGACACGCCTACTGATCGCTGACGACCGCCCACTGTATCGGCTTGCACTAATGCAAGCCGTGCGCGGTGTGATGCCCGACGCTACACTTTGCGAAGCGCATGATTTGGATGCGGGAAGACTAGCGCTGCTCAAACACCCCGATACCGATTTAGTTCTGCTGGATTTGCATATGCCCGGCAGCCACGGCCTAATGGGTTTGGCATCCTTGCGCGCCGAGCATCCGGGCGTTGCGGTGGTGATGATTTCCGCACACGATGATCCGATCACGATCAGGCGCGCTTTGGCTTATGGTGCTGCGGGCTATCTGACTAAGCGCGCTGATTTGGCAGAGTTACAAGCGGGCATTCGCGCCGTGTTGAATTGCGAGCAGTATGTGCCGCCAAAGTTGCGTGAGGCCGTAGCCAGCGCACGTATTGATGCCAGCGATCGACAAAACGCCGCGCGCCTAGCCAGCTTGAGCCCACAGCAATTTAAGGTGTTGGTGCGGGTTGCCAATGGGCGGCTGAATAAGCAGATTGCCGATGAACTCAACATTCAATAGCGCACCGTTAAGGCGCATATGAGCGCCATTTTCGAGAAGTTGGCGGCTCGTAATCGCACGCAAGCCGGTGTTTTGCTGCGCACGCTGGAGTTGAGTGATCCGGCGCGGTTGTTGGATAACTAGAGTTTCAACGAAGCTAAGAGTTTCAGTTTGGTGGTTTCAAAAAACGAATTCGCATCTGTGCCCGGCGGGCATGTTTTTTTTGCTTATGACCAAACCTTGCCAATCGCGGCGGTGCGCAGAACGGTTTGTTTATTCATGGGCAGCCCCGAGAAGCGCCCAGTAACCCGCGTTGTCTGAGCCGATGCGCTGCAGCAATTGCTTGTCTTTCAGCGCACTGATGTGTTTATCGATGGCCGTTGTGCTGATGCCAATGGAATCGGCCATTTCACGGTTGGAAATGCGTGGATTGGCCTTGACCAATATCAAAATTCGTCGCTGCCTTTCTACCAGCCCGTCTACCAACCCATCTACCAACCCATCTACCAACCCATGGTTTCTCGGCGCTGCTTCGCCAGTCACCTCCCGTTCCAGTGCCAGCGCATGCGGCGAAATAGGGAAAGTGATGCGAATAAAATAGCCCGCAAAAGTATAGGCTTCGCGCGGATACGCCTTAAGGATGCGCGGCATGCCAGAGCCCAGGTATTCCACCATCTCCAGATCGTCAGTGGCTTGAATCCAAACGACCTTGAGCCGCTTTACCATCAGTTGGCGAAGGGGATTCTCAGTGGTGCAGTCACTGGCCCGTCTGCGGCTTTCGGCGTGCTGCAGCGCTTGTATCCGTCGGACCAGCAATTCCAGGCAGATTTCGTCGAACTTTCCCTTCGTACCGGTGGGCAATCGGCCAAGTTGGCGCGCTATGTTTTGTGCCGTATCGAGTCTCATAACACGGGAATACCTCGTGATTGGCTGACCGACCCGGCTACGATTGAGCACGTGTGACTCGCTACTGCGGGCCTTGCGCGCCGTTCGACCCGAAGCAACGCAAGGTGCTGCGCCAAGTCGCTAAGCAACGCTTGGCACGCCAAGAGAGCAATAAGAAACAGAAAAATCCTATAGACGCGACGACAAGCTTGCGACGCATTGCGCGCCGCAAGCTTAGCTTGCAAGCTTGCTTGCCGTGTCGCCTTGCGGCGAGACGGCTGAACTAGAACTGTAAAGACCAGCTATTGATATAGCCGGTATCGCCAGCGGCGTTGTCATTGACGCGCAGCTTCCACAGACCGTTGGCTAGTTCACTGCTGGCGTCTACCGAAATCGTCTTGATAATGTTTGCCGTGCCACCACCGCTGCGGTTGTGCACGTTGTAGAGCGTGCCATCGGGTGCGACCAGGTCGACTTTCAGATCGCCTTGATAGGTGTGCACGATATTCACCGCCAGACTCAAGGTTGACGGGGCATTTCCGCTGCGGCCGGCGACGGTGATCGGGCTATCGACGGTGGCGAAATCAGCGATCACGTAATCGCTGGTATTTTGAAAGAAACTAACCGCCGTGCTGCTTACCGTTACTGCGCCCGTCTTGGTATGGGTCAGGCCACCATTGTCGGTCACTGTGAGCGATACGTTATACGTACCTGCTGCCGCGTAGGTCTTAACCGGGTTCACCGAAGTGGATGTGCTGCTGTCGCCAAAGCTCCACAAATGCCCGGTAATGCTGCCATCGCTGTCTGTGGAGGAATTGCTGAAGTTAACGCTCAATCCGCTGGTGGCGGAGTTGAAATTTGCCACGGGCGCAACATTGCTGGGTGCGCTGTTCGTTTGGTTTACCCAAACCGGTGCGGACCACAGGATCTTGCCGTCGTCTTGGGTGATCCGAGCGTAGTAGAAGTGCTGACCCAAGCTTGGCGTGGTGGAAACGCTGGAAGTGCTGGCTAAAGTGGCCACCGTGCCATTGCGGCCGGGGACGCCTTCTAAAATTGCCACTTGGGAAACCGAACGGCCCGCAGAATTTGCGTAATTGACAACTAGGTTCAGGGCGCCAGCATTACTAAAGCGCTCGCCCATAATGCGGCCATTGGCGGTAAGAATAATTTGTGAGTTCTTGTCACTCGTGGCAAATACCCGACGCGCCCGTACCGCCTCAATCAAAGAGGCCTTAGTCAACGGGACAGCGTTCGGGATCAATACCGCGGTTCGATTGGTCCAGCTAGCACCCCAGTTGGCGCAATGGTTGTCTTGATTGGTAGCCGGTGCGACATGATAGCCGCGTTCGAGCAGCGCCTTGAATGCCGACTCGTAGGAGCTACGGCCGGTTTCGGTTTCGGTCGTGTTACTGGAAAACGCCGAAGTGTTTTGTACCTCGGCAAGCGCCATCACTTCATCGCCATCGGCCGTGTAACCCAGCGGCGTCGAACCGATAAGAAATTGATCCGAGGCGGATGGGTGGTTGAACTGACCGACAAAGCCTTTGCTGCGCATCGTGCTGTACAGCGTGGCGTAATCGTTTTTCGCAACGAAGGTATCGCCCAACAGCTGGCTGCTGCTGTTGTATTCCCAAGAGAACAACTCGGTCGCATTGAGAATATTCAGATGCCCGCCGCCGCTAATCACGCCCCATTCCATGCCGTACAGAGCGACAAACCCTGGGTTGGCTGCGTTGAACGTGTTGGACGCACTTACGCCCGCTTGGTATCGGCTCTTGGCGGCTGATGCGCTAGCGGAAGTGTTGGTGCTGGACGAGCCGTCAAAGTAGTGGTTGTGTTCGGTTGCCGCGGAAAAATCCAAGCCCCGACCGCGCGCATAGATGAAACCATCGTTGGGTCCAAAAGCTCCGCTTTGCGCGGGCTGCGAACTGCTGCAGCCTGGGATGGCGCCGCCGCCGTCCGAATCATTGCTTTGGGTATGCAGATTGCCAAAATACACGGTGTAGGGAAGCGAGCCGATAGCCGGCGCGGCGTCACCCGTATGCGTGCCGACGGGTAAGGCCGTAAAATCTGGCATGGCGATGCGCGCGGGCGTGCCGACGTGGATATCCCACTCTTGCACCACCGGCTGGTTTGCCAAGCTTAAGGTGGCATCAACGCGCTCTTGCATCGTGCCAAATTGGCTACGCGCAGTGAATGGATCAGCTGCAGCAGCGGTCATGCGCACCTTATAGAAGCCGTCTGGCAGGGCACGCTTAAATTCGTTGAGTCCGTCCCACGGCACCGTCACAACGACTTGCTTGCGAAACAGCATTTGCTCGCCGTGCCAGGTTTGCACGGGCGCTTTGCCATCGTTGCTAAGCAGCTCCAACCGCCAAGCCACACTCGAACGCTCAGCGGCGTCGATGTAGCTAAAGTTCAATTCAAATTGCCGCGCTTGTTTGGCTTGACCGATAAACGGTGCAACCAAAGTGGCCTCAAATTCTTGGTGGTCTAGGCTCGCGGCAGTAGCCATCGCGCACCACATCGAGCTGCTAAAGACCAGCGCAAGCGCTGCCTTGCTAGAATGCATATTCATCCAAAAATCCTCAAATCATTAGTTGTCGATCCCGGCGATTCCGATCCGGGATATAGCTAGACTGGTTTGGCGATGCGCCTTCCAATCCGTGGCGTACAGTAGTTTGGGTTTATGTCGTTCTGATGAAGCTTTCGGGACGGCGCTGTGTTGGTGCATGACAAAAAGTTAAGCCTGGGATACGTTGGCTGGCGTTTTTCCAACGCACTACCGTTGAAAATGAGGGTGACCCCTGGCCGCTTTTTCGATGACCTCCACCAATTCACCCACCACACGCCAGTAGCCCGAGCCAACTCCGTTTACTCGGCTCGTCCAGTGATTTTTATTCAATCCCAATTTTGTCAGCGCTTTCGCTTCGCTCGCCGCAATCTTGCCGCGCTTGCCCGAATGCAGTTCGCGGCAGGTAAAGTCGACCAGCTCAATGCAATCGGCTGCCGCAATATCCGGCAAATTGAAAGATCCCACGCCAACCAGCGGCATTAACCTAGAAACCGCAGTTGGACGGACAAAAGGGTGCATTTTTTTGGCGTTCTAGCAAGGCGTGAGCATGCTCATTGCCTGCAACGACGAAACAACGATGCTGGGGCGTCAAAAAAATGTTCAATTTTGTTCGTAGCGACCTTCACCCACAAAGTGAACTTCGGAATATTTAAATTATTCAAGATATTCGCAGCTTTATCGGAGTTAGTTAGCGGTCAATTGCGGTTTTTAGGATTAACGGCTGATTGGCGCGCTCAGGGTTTTTGCGCAGCTGTAGCTTGCGCATTTTGACACTCATTAGCGACTTTAAGCAGACTGGCCGCGCGTGATTGTCGTTGATTCAAACATCTTGGCGTCTTTGTATTTGCCGGGTGACTTCACCGCCGCCGGAGCTTTTCTTGAAAAACAATCAAAATGGGCGGCGCCCGTGCTTTGGCGTAGCGAATTCCGCAATATTTTGGCGGGCTATTTACGTCGCAAAACCATTACATTCGAACGCGCACACAGCATCCAATCTGAGGCGATGAATTTAGTGTCGGGCGCGGAGTTTGAAGTTGGCGCACTCGCCGCGTTGGAATTGGTCGGTGATAGTGATTGTTCCGCATACGACTGCGAATTCACTGCCTTAGCGATGCAGCTGAAATGCAAGCTAGTCACGATGGATGGGAAATTACTGCGGGCATTTGCCATGCACGCGGTTTGTTTGGCACATGCCGATCAAGCCTTGGCATGCCAAGTTTCTTTAGCGTGTCACCTGATCCAACGGGCTAACCACCGCCCGCCCGCCTTTATTCAAAACATGCGTGTAGACCATCGTCGTCGAAACGTCCGAATGTCCCAACAGTTCCTGCACAGTGCGAATGTCGTAACCAGCCTCTAACAAATGCGTCGCAAACGAATGGCGCAGCGTGTGGCAGCTGGCAGGTTTTGTGATGCGGGTTTTGCGCAAAGCCGTTTTTACCGCCCGCTGCAGCACCTTTTCATCCAAATGGTGCCGGTGAAGTTTGCCGCCCAGCGGATCAATGCCCAAACGTGACGCCGGGAAGATATAGGCCCAGGCCAACTCAAACTCGGCATTCGGATATTTGCGCGCCAATGCAAACGGCAGCGCCACACCGGCAAATTCCGGTGCTGCCAAATCGCGCCGATGCAGCACGTTTAAACGCTCCAACTGTTGGCGCAAAGGCACCACCAATGACGCAGGCAGCATCGTGCGCCGGTCTTTACCACCCTTGCCCTGGCGCACGGTAATTTCTAGCCGCTGAAAATCTACATCTTTGACGCGCAGCCGCAAACATTCCATCAGCCGCATGCCCGTGCCATACAGCAAACTCGCCATCAGCCATTCGCGCCCGTCCATATAAGCCAGCAACTCACGGACCTCGTTGGTTGAAAGCACACACGGCACATGCTGACTAAGCTTGGCGCGCGTCACATCACTCAGCCAGGTCAGCTCCATCTCAAGTACTTCCCGATACAAAAACAAGCACGCCGCCAACGCCTGATTTTGCGTGCTGGCCGACACGCGCAGGACGCTGGCAAGGTGCGATAGGAAGGCCTCCACCTCCTGCTTGCCCATATCTTTCGGATGACGTTTGTGGTGAAACAAAATATAGCGCCGAATCCAGCCGATGTAAGCCGCCTCCGTGCGCAAACTGTAGTGCTTCAATCGCAGCCGCGCCCGCACTTGCTCCAGTAGTTTGGGTGGCGGTACAACCGGCGCGCTAATAGTTTTAACGGCGGGCTTAGAAGTCGAAAAGTTGCCGGAATAATTTTTATTAGGTCGATTCGTGTGCATAAACCGGAACTTCGGCGAAAACGACCCATAACGCCCTCAGACTTATCTGGAATTGGCATCAGATAAGGCTTGATTTGCTTGAGGAATGAAGACAGCATCTGCGCTACGCCCCGTTTCTGGGGCATATTTGTAGTTGAAACCAGCTAGTTCCTCTAGCGAAAACATCGTTACTTAGCGAACAAAACGCGAGCCGCGCATTAGCAAATTCGCGGCGTTTTATCGGCGCGGCAGCGGATAAGTTTCGTGGCGTTTGCAATTGAAAATACGGTGCCGTGCGC
>JAYTAO010000411.1:0-3298 GCA_043737435.1 Rhodanobacteraceae bacterium
AGCATGCGCAGCTGATCGTCCTGGTCTAAGATTTGGAAGCCCTCATTTAAGCCCGCCTCGCGAAAATGCAGGCGCAGGAGCTTATTTGCTAGGCCATGAAAAGTACCGATCCATAAGCCGCGATGCGGCTGTCGCAGCAAACTTTCGATACGTACGCGCATTTCAGCGGCGGCTTTGTTGGTGAATGTCACCGCCAAAATAGCGTGAGGCCAGACGTTTTCCGCTTCGACTAAATAAGCGATGCGTTTGGTCAACACACTGGTTTTGCCGGAACCGGCGCCGGCAAGCACTAAATAGTGTCCAGGCTTGGCCGCCACCGCTTCACGCTGATGCGGGTTTAAGCCGCTAAGGAGGTCAGTTAAATCCACGTTGTTTTTACTTCCTTCACGGCGATATTGGAACCGACGAACGCCGGAATACGATAAATTTTTGAAGGCAAATCAAAAAACTATTTTCAAGCGTGCGGTTCAAATCGAAGCTGACCTTTCCAATAAATCCCAAAAATTGCCATACAAATCCTTGAACACGGCGACGGTGCCGTAACTTTCCTTGACCGGCGCACGCGCGAATTCAACACCGCGCGCACTATACAGTTTGAAATCACGCCAAAAATCATCGGTATGCAAGAACAAAAACACCCGCCCACCGCTTTGATTGCCAATGAATTGCGCTTGTTCTGCATTGGTGGCGCGGGCAAGCAATAGGCTGGTTTCGCTGCCGGGCGGCGCTACTAAAACCCAGCGCTTGTTTTGTTCGGGCACAAAGCGATCTTCAATCAAGCTAAACCCCAGCGTATTGACGTAAAAATCAATCGCCTCATCGTATCCCCGCACGACAAGGGCAATGTGGCCAATGCTTTGTTTCATCTAATTTTATGCGTTGGGATTAATGGTGATGATGGCCGCCCGGCCCATGCACATGACCATGCTGCATTTCTTCCAAGCTGGCCTCACGCACGTCGGTGATTTCGATTTCAAAATGCAGTGTTTCTCCAGCCAGTGGATGATTGCCATCGACCGTGACGCTATCACCGTCCATGCTTTTGATTACGATTGCGGCCGGGCCATTCGGTGTTTGCGTGCCGAACTGCATGCCTACTTCCAATTCCACGCCTTCAGGAAAGGCATTTTTCGGCACCACCCGCAACATCGCGGGGTTGGGCACGCCATAACCTTCTTCCGGTTGCACCGTGGCGTGAAATTTGTCGCCTACCGTTTTTCCCAGCATTTGGCGTTCTAAGCCCGGCACAATATTGCCTGCGCCCTGCAAATAACTAAGCGCCTCGTTACCGGCTGAGCTATCCAGCACCACGCCCGCGCTATTTTTAAGGGTGTAGTGGAAACTGGCGGCGGTTTTATCAGCAATTTTCATGTTTTTTGAACCTATATCGTAAAGAGCGAATTAAAAAAATTTAAACGTTGATGGCAATCGCGAGAGCAGCTAACAAACGCTGATTCTCATCGGCATTTCCTACGGTGATCCGCAAATATTCCGCCAAGCCATAGCCGCGCATGGGCCGCACAATTACGCCCTGCTGCACCAGTGCTTGCTCAATAGCACTGGCGTCCTTGGCAAAATGCACGAGCACGAAATTGCACTCGGAAGGCAAAACCCGCAAGTTCAGCGAGTGCAATCCAGCGATCAAAATTTCGCGCTGTTGCGCAATCGTTTCACGCACAAAAGCTACATGCGCTTGATCTGCAATCGCTAGTGCGGCAGCTTTTAGCGCCAAAACATTGACATTAAAGCTGAGCCGGGTGCGTTCTAGCATCTGCGCGAAGTCCGGGTGCGCAATGGTGTAACCGACCCGCAAACTTGCCAAGGCATAGGCTTTGCTAAAGGTGCGCGCGATCACGAGCTGCGGAAATTCGGCCAATAAACTAAGGCTGTTTCCCACCTCGGGATTGCTGACGTATTCGATATAGGCCTCGTCCAACACGAACAGCACGTGCTTCGGCAACGCTTCCAAGAACTGGCGCAGCGTTGCCTGCGTCCACATCGTCGCGGTCGGATTGTTAGGGTTCGCTAGGTACACCAACTTGGTGCGCGGCGTAATCGCGGCCAACATCGCATCTGGCGTCACGTTTAAATCCGCTGTACTCACCGCCGCAATCGGTGCTGCTCCGGCGCCCAACGCGGCTAAGCGATAAACGGCGAAACCATACTGCGCATACGCCACTTCATCCCCCGGCGCACAAAAGGTTTCCGCAATTAGTGTAAGCAACTCATGCGTGCCATTACCCAAAGTAAAATGCGCCGGACTTAAACCATAGTGCGCAACCAGCGCATTTTTAAGCACGTTGCCACCGGCATCTGGGTAGCGAAAGCCAAGCAGCTGTGGGTTTGCCAGCAAAGCTTTTACTGCTGGGCACGGGCCTACGCTATTTTCGTTTGAGCCTAATTCGATCACCGCATCTAGACCTAGGCGCTGAGCAATCACACTAGGTTCGTGGCCGGGGTCGTAAGCGACTAGTTTTTGTATATGGGGCGGGGCAAATGGCGCGAATTGATTGGCGCTCATCTGCTTTACGCCCATATTGCCGAGACAACGGCCGCACCCACGACGCTGGTGCTGCCTGTGCCCGCCAAATCGCTGGTACGCGGCCCATTCATTAACACTTGACTAATTGCGGCTTCCAGATGCGCAGCTTCTACCGGCAAATCCAAGGAATGTCGCAACAGCATGGCGCAACTGGCAATCGTGGCAATCGGGTTGGCGATGCCACGACCGGCAATATCAGGAGCAGAGCCGTGTATGGGCTCAAACACGCCGCGTTTACCGGCACCTAAACTTGCCGACGGTAACAAGCCTAATGAACCTGCAAGCATTGATGCTTCGTCGGTCAAAATATCTCCAAACATATTCTCGGTAACGATCACATCAAAACTGCTCGGGCGACTGATCAACAGCATCGCCGCCGAGTCCACCAATTGGTGCTCCAGCGCGACTTCGGGGAATTCCTGCGCAATCACGCGCGTGGTGACTTCGCGCCAAAGTCGGGAAGTTTCCAGCACATTGGCTTTGTCGATTTGAGTCAATTTTTTGCTGCGCGCCATCGCCAACTGCGCGGCTACACGCACAATGCGCTCAATCTCGAACACTTCGTAGCGACATAGATCTGTAGCACTGGTTTCCGTGCGGGTGCGCTCGCCAAAATAAACGCCACCGGTCAGTTCACGCACCACAATCAAATCCACCCCGGCCAGAATTTCTGGCTTGATCGGGGCAAATTGAATCGTACTTGGGTGCGGCTTGACCGGGCGTAAATTCGCATACAGCCCTAAGGCCTGCCGTAAA
>JAYTAO010000412.1:0-3297 GCA_043737435.1 Rhodanobacteraceae bacterium
TTTCATCTAGAGGCGGCAATTCGGGATATCCGTAGTGTCGGCGCAGCGACGCCGGATTTTTTCAGAGCAATCGCGGCGGCTAACGTTTCAATGGGAACAGAAGCGCTGGATGACAGCACCGCTTCTCCTTCGAGATTCACAAAAATATTTGATTTCATGCGAGAAAGACTTGAGTTGGATGACCCCGAAATTGGCAAAATTATTTCTGTTCGCGGAACAACTAATTTAACTCGCCCTTACGCTGTTTGTAGAACAAATCTCGGCGCTAGGGCTTATCGCGAGTACTCACTTCCAATCACCAAAACGTGTTTAAAAGAGGTAGTTATTCCGTTAGCTATGGATGTTCATGCTCTCGCCCACGCCGCTATAGGCGTGGAAATTGTGTCAGCCAATAACGAAATCACCTTCAATCATAAATTAAGTTTGCGCGATAGTTTTGACGGCGCGGTTGTAGTTTTCGCGTTGCCTAGCCTAATTGTTTCGGAGTCGGGTTGGCGGTTGCGTATTTTTGTCCGCGATACTGCTCGTCCAGTTTATTTGTACGAGCGGAGACCGACGCCCTACATTGCGCGCCTTTTGGGAGAGCCAACACCGTTATTTGAGGTAATTTGTGTGCCCGGTGGATGACTGCGAGGGGTCTAATGAAGCAAACTCAGTTATGCGCCCAACTTGAACAAATTCGGGCAGGAGTAGTCGAACCCCGCATCAATTCGTATTCGGCTCTACAAAAGTAGTGTTTAGTTGTCTCGCTCAAGAAAGGTACTATGCGCGTTGCTGAAATCATTGCTGACACAAAGTGGCTCGCTGGACCTGCTTGGTTAAAAATAGCAGAAGGCGCTGCGGCTAAGCCGCGTGTGTCGGTTCTGTTGCCAACGTTTTGCCGGGGTGCAAGCGGGTACTTCGAGCGTGCGGTTCGTGCGGTGCTGAATCAAACGCTTGTAGACATAGAGCTAATTATAATTGACGACGCTTCTGAAGATGGTACTGCTGAAAAAATAGCCACATTCATGCGGCTAGACCCACGAGTTTCTTGCTTGCGCCACCCCCGTAATATCGGTTTACCTGGAATATCCGAGTTTGAGGCTTTTTGTAAAGCGCAGGGAGAGTTTATCGCCTTTGCCTTTGATGATGATGAGCTATTACCAAACTCATTGAAACAATTGCTAGAGGCAGCGTTGGCACTGGACGCAAAGATTATCCATGGCCACGTTGACATAATTGGGATTGATGCCACGACGAATTGCCCCATTACCGTAAAGCAGTTTGGTCTGTCGGCAAACATTCAAGAGCAATCCCAGCTCTCAAGCCATAATTTTTTCGCAAATAGTTCGGTTATGTTGCACCGGAGCCTGATTGAGCAGATTGGTTTTTATGATCCCAATATTGCAATTTCTAGATCTTGTGATTGGGATTTATGGTGTCGTGCGGCTGAAAAATATCGCGTGCATGCCGTGGATGTCGCGATGGGGCTAGTTTCGGGACCCATGCTAAAGGAAAGTTTAGGCAGAACTTACAGTGCGGAATATTATCTTACGCATGAGTGGAAAGGGCTTGATCGGAATGAATCTCTGAGACCGGAGAATTTTGTTGAAATTGACGTCCAGCATATTCCTAACGAACTGAGCGCGACTAGCAAAATAGCCTTGCTTGAGATTCATCAGAATTTTCGTTCTAAATTTTGGTATAAACAAAAAATAATAGAGCTTTACGGACGTGCAGCACCCTCTGTTGTGGACGAAACTGATCCGCCGCTCCCAGACGGCTACATTCTGGTCGTAGCCGCATCTTTTGATGCAACGCTAATTTTGCACATTGAGCATTTGCGTACAAAATTTCGGCAACGAATCCGAATCGTGAATGGATATTTGTTCGAGCCGACAATCCAAGAGGAAATAGCCGGTGCTGCAGTGATGATTTTAGTCCGCACGCTTTATGGTTGCTTATTTTGGATTGAGCATGCTCGTTTACTTGGCGTGCCGCATTATTATTTGCTAGACGATAATCTTTCTGAGCTTGGGAAACTTCCAGAATATGCGGCGCTGTATGGTGACTATAATGCGAGAAATATGACGGAGTTGTTGGCGAGCTTTAGTGGAGTATTGCTATCAACAGAGCCGCTGATTGAGTATTTCAATCAACACAAGATACACACAAATCTATTTCTTTTTCCGCCCATTGCCAAGCGTCCGGAGCTCATATCGCTGCAAAATGCGGATGAAAAAAGTCGAGATGCCGAACCATTTACTGTTGTTTTTTTTGGGGGGGGGCATCGGCTAAATGCATTTAAGCAAGTAGTATTGCCAGCGCTGATCCGTCTATCAAAAGTGTCGCCATTCCGATTGATCGTGGTTGGGGCGAATGTTGCAAGTTTGGTGGCATCGTACGACGAAATTGAGCTGGTTACTTTCCCGCGCGAGCTTGCATATGACTTAGCGCTTGGTGAATTGATGCAATATAGGATCGACGTACTTGCTCACCCGGGGGAGGAAAATGTTAACAATAAATTTAAGAATCTTAATGTGCTTATTAACGCGCATTATTTGCGCGCTGTACCCGTGCTTTCGCGCGTTGAACCATTCCTGCACCTCCAATCAGGCGAGCTTTCATATTTAGCGTCAGACGAGGACGAATGGTTTCTTAGCTTAAAGCGCGTATTGGACGAATCTACTATCTTTTCGCTGGAGAGAGTTGCTGATGGTGCGGCGTCAGATGCGCTTCGAGGACGTCTCGCTAGTTTTGTCGAAGCGACTTACAGTGGCGCAATGAACGAGAAAGTGCTCAGAGCCGCACTAGAACGCGCCGCGTTTTCGGGATTAGTCATGCGCGACAATCGCCTTCGAGAAGCCTTTGTGCGTGTTAAAAAAGAGCTAGCTGCTGTATCGTCAGCTTTGGGCGCGCTTCGATTGGATGCGAAGGCGCGTGAAGTTGAGCACGAAACCTCACATATTGTAGGTGCAGAGCCCGAGACTGCAAGAAATGCTATCGCGGTTGTGGAAAAAAAGCGTCAAGAAGGAAACCTGCGTTTTCGACTGTTTCGAGCCTGCCGCCGTATATTGCAGATTTTTGCAAGTCCGTTCACCGATTTCTTTCTAGGTGCGCCGACGTTTGCCACGATTCCCACCACGTGGACAACCGTATTGGCTAATAAAGAAAATGGTTTTATCGCGGTAAGCGCTGGGGCTGCGGTGCGCAAAAGCGCCAATATTAGCGGTAAAACTTTCATCGAGTTTCAATTACCTAACTTGGGCGGTCACTTGACTGCCATAGACCTACTCGTTGAAGTTAATGCGCCAGGAG
>JAYTAO010000413.1:0-3297 GCA_043737435.1 Rhodanobacteraceae bacterium
GGTGCCTGCAGGAGTAAAATCCAAAGTGCCTTTTGCAATTGGCGTTAAGTTCAAACCTATCGGCGAGCGTATATGCGGAAGGTGGGTACTTGGAGTTTCTGATGTATGAAAACTCAAAGTCAGCGATTTTGGTTCCGGTGCTGTGGCATGCGCCGAATTGAATCCGAATGCAGTGAATTGCTTTTGCGGAGCACTATAATCGAGCCCGAGCGCTATGGAAGTGAATAGATTTAGCCCGCAAACAAGGACCGTGCAGCAAACTTGTATGACGGAAGGGCGTGTTTTGATCATCGTTTTAGAATACTTGGTGGTTGGGCAAATACTCAATATGCCAGTAGTGTGGGTGCAACGTTAAGAATTAATTATTTGTGCGGCAGGACGCTTTGAGGAGTTGATCGGGCGCGGTGTTTGTTTAAAAAATATCTTAATTTGAATTGGATTTTATGGCCGACTTCTTCAGGACAGGGCTGAACCATAAGATGCAAAATTTGCTTTGACCTAGTCCATGTTAGTCTGACCACACTAAATTAATCAGACTTTTGTCGAGCAGCCGTCATGAGCATCGTCAATATTTTAGAAGCCAAAACCCATCTACCACGCTTGGTGGAAGGCATCGCGAGCGGCGCACGGCGCCGGGTTTAGCCCGCATGAATTTCCTAGCCGAGCTTAAACGCCGCAATGTCTTTCGCATGGCCGGGCTGTATTTAGTCGGTGCTTGGTTATTGGTGCAGGTCGCAGCGACTTTGTTGCCGGTATTTGATGCGCCCGCATGGATCATGAAAAGTTTGGTAGCGCTATTAGCGCTTGGATTTGTCGTGGCGCTGGTGGTGTCTTGGATTTATGAGCTGACCTCGGAAGGCCTGAAGCGCGATGAGGGTCTAATTGCCGAGCCCGCGGCTTATCCTGGACCGGAGCGTCGCTTGCTGCGCAAACACAGAGACAGCTCGGCGCTGCAGGTGTCGGCACCTGCAAGTGTGCGGCGTTTGAACCTTGCATTCGTTGCGCTGATCCTGCTAGCGCTTGGCTATTTTGTCATCGATAAGTTTTTGCGCGCGCAAACTTTGCCGCAAATTCAGACTGCCTCGGCGTCTACACCGGGCAACGTGGTGCTAGTTGATGCATTGCAGTCGGTAAGCAAACTCATTGCTATCGTGCCCTTCCGCAACCGCAGTACCTTGCCTGAGGACGCCTATTTTGCCGAGGGCATGCATGACGATTTGCTGACTCAGCTGTCCAAGATCAAGAGTCTCAGAGTTATTTCGCGTACGTCGATGCTGCGCTATGCCGACACCAAAATGTCGGCCACGGAAATTGCCCACGAACTCAATGCAGCAGTGGTTTTGGAAGGCGCAGTGCAGCGCGCTGACGACCAAGTATTAATCACGGTGCAACTTATTGACGGCGCTAGCGATGTCAACTTATGGGCGGAGCGTTATAACCGCGCGTTTACCACCCGCACGGTATTTACGATTCAGGCTGAAATCGCACAGGCGGTCGCCGATGCCATGCGCGTGGTGCTGAGCCCAGCACAGACAAAGGCGCTGGTGACGGGCTCAACGGAAAACATATTAGCCTACGAAGCGTTTCTACAGGGCAAGCTGCTCGCGGCGAATGATCGCGCCACACCGGAGCGCTTTGCCGCAGCGCTGGTGCAGTTCGAACGTGCTATTACGCTCGATCCGACGTTCTCGGAAGCCTTTGCGCGCAAGGCACGTACCGAATTAGCTAGCTTTTGGTTTGCCTACAGCGATGCGTCCCTACGCGATGCGGCAAAACATACTATTGATAAAGCGGTCGCCTTAGCTCCAGATGACATTGAAACCTGGATGGCGCAGGCCTACTGGCATTACTGGGGTGAACTAGACTATGCAGGTGCCGAGGCTTTGCTAAAAAAGGTCATAAAGCGCGCGCCCCGGCACGCCGAGGCTTGGTACGCGCGTGGGCTGGTGGCGCGTCGAGATGGCCGTTTTGCCGATACGCTGGTGGCGTTTCGGCGTTCACTGGTGCTTGATCCCGCCAATACCGACACGCTGATAGAGCTTTCCAATACCTTGGCGACTTTGGGTGATCGCAAACAGGCAGATGCTGTGCGTGCGCAAGTGATGGCGCTGGGCGTGGAAATGCCATCGCATGCCGCCGAAGATGCGCTAGGTCGTGGCGATATCGCTGCCGCGTGGGCGGCGATCAGCGGCCCCAACGACTTTTATTCGACGCTGCCGTTTCGTATCGCACTCGCCAGCCGCAAGCCAGATTGGATCGCAAAAGCACTGTCCACGGAATTATGGCCGGAGCGTTTGCGGAAGTTTCCAAACTATCCTTACGCACACGCGTTTGCCGAAGCGGAAGGCCTGCTGGTGTTGGGCCAACGTGAGGCGGCGATGGCGGCTTTACGCGCCTTAAAAGTAAGTATCAATGCCAGCGCAAATCCTTATCCGGGTGGATGGTCATCCACAAGCTCGTATTTTTACTTCCCGTGTGACTTGCCCGGAATGTTCGGCGATCTGGAAGGTGTGCGTGCCGCCGAAAAAGATTGGATCACTAACGCCGCGCGCGACGCCTGGTCCGAAAGTGGCGTACGCATGGCGCTTGCGGTGGCGTTTGCGCGCGCTGGTGATCCCGAACAGGCACTGGATCATCTTGACGAGATAACGTCCTTGATCGGGCCGGTGAGCTACGTCGAGTTTGCCTTTAGCCCAGGCTTAGATTCCTTGCGGCAACATCCGCGCTATCTTGCGCTGAAAGCGGCGCATCAGCGCTGGCTGCGCAACCGTGAAGCGTCGGCGGAAACATTATCAGTCAGCGCCGAACCAGAGCTATGAGCTTGCCAATGCGCAACAGATCCAGCGCGTGGATCCGTTGCCAAATCAGTACAGCTGCGTTAAAGCTTAAAAGCTCACCTTAATGCCAAACTGGGCCGCCCAACGGCTCTGGCCTTTGGTGTCTTGGCGTATGTATTCACTCGGTGCGCTAGTGAAGCGATAGACATAGCGCTGCACGCCGGGCGCAGCGTTCGGCGCTTGTTCGGTGCCGACGAATTCTGCAACGCCAATTAAACCGCCGCTGGTGTCGTCAATCCGGCCCCAGTCTTTATTCAGCAGATTACCGACGTTGAGCAAATCTAAGTACAGCTCGCTTTTTGCCTCAAACAATTTTGGCAACGCTTGGGTAATGCGCAGATCAAACTGACTAATCCAGGGTGCAGTACTGCCATTGCGGTTGGTGGCGCTGCCGCGATGACGGCTCAAATAGCTGTTACCGTCGATATAACGCCAGAAGTTGTCCGCTTGCTGCGCTGCA
>JAYTAO010000414.1:0-8094 GCA_043737435.1 Rhodanobacteraceae bacterium
CGGGTAACTTTTAGCTTCTGTGCGTACGCTCTTTTAATTGTGCGTATATCAGCGCCCGGCGAAATACCCAGCTTTCCCCAATGTGTCAATTCAACCTCAGATTCCACTAGGGGTTAACCAGCCAATTCACGCTCATGCAGCAACAGCTCACGCCATGCACCTTTAGCCAGCAAACCCATCTCCAGTTTTCCGATACGCACACGAATTAAGCGCAGCACCTCGAAACCAACAGCAGCTAACATGCGTCGGATGTGACGGTTTTTCCCCTCATCCAGCGTGATTTCTAGCCAGCAATTTTTTTGGCCCGCACGTAAAAGCACCATGCTCACCGCCGTTAGTTGCTCGCCCGCATCCACAACACCCGCACGCAGTGCGTCAAGCTGCGCATCGGTCAATAACCCATCCACCTGCACGTGATAAACCTTTTCTACCTGGGACTCAGGCGCCATCAGCGCCGCAGCCCAAACAGTGTCGTTGGTCAGCAGCAGCAAACCTTCACTGGCCTGATCCAGCCGCCCCACCGGAGCAATATGGCGGGCAGGAAGCACATCAAAGCAATCAAAAATCGTTGCCCTGCCCTTCTCATCTTTTGCGGTGACGACTAATCCTCGCGGCTTGTTTAGCATCAAATAAATCGGTGCTGCTGCGCCAGCAACGGTGTCATCAAACTCAATTTTTGCATCTAATGCCGTGGGGGACTCAGGGTCAGTCACGCGAATTCCGGCGACTTTAACGCGGCCAGCGCGAATATGCGTGACGGCTTCGCTACGCGAACAAATACCGCGTTTGCTCAAGATACGCGCCAATCCATAGCGCGTATTGCCAGCGATCAACGTGCCATCTGGAGCGCTGCTCATGTCTGCCGTGTCGCCTGTTCGGCGAGACTTGTCTGCCGTGTCGCCTGTTCGGCGAGACTTGTCTGCCCCAAAAACTGCTTCAAAGCGGGATTGTGGGTTTCTTCGACGCGCGCAAAGCCGATTTGATCCAGCTTGGCATGCAATTCCGGCAACGCGGCATCACTGACGTTTAAGCCGACCAACACGCGCCCATACGCGGCACCATGATTACGATAGTGGAACAAAGAAATATTCCAACGCCCGGACAGCGCGGTCAAGAAATCCATCAGTGCGCCAGGACGTTCTGGAAACTCGAAGCGATATAAATGTTCTGGTTCGGCATAGTTTGCACGCCCGCCAACTAAGTGGCGCACGTGTAATTTTGCCACCTCATTGTCGCTAAAATCCTGCGCCAGGTAGCCGGCGCGATTGAGCAGCTCGGCAATTTCAGCGCGCTCAGCCAGACCACGGCGTAACGCTATGCCAACAAACACATCAGCGTTCGGGCCAGCGCCCATGCGATAGTTAAATTCGGTAATTGCGCGCTTACCTAGGGCTTGGCAGAAGCTTAGGAAACTTCCGGTTTTTTCGGGAATCTGGACGCCGAAGACCGCCTCGTGCTGCTCACCAATTTGCGCGCGCTCCGCGACGTGTCGCAAGCGATCAAAGTTCATGTTTGCGCCACAGATAATCGCCACCAGGGCACCATCAACCTTACCGCCGCCTGCCAAAAAACGCTTGATGCCCGCCAATGCAAGAGCGCCGGCCGGTTCCACCACGGTGCGGGTTTCGTCATAAATATCCCGGATACCCGCGCATACCTCATCGCTGGTCACTTGCACGCAGGCGTCAACCGAAGTTTTAGCAATGCGAAATGGCTCTACACCCACCCTTTTGACCGCGACACCGTCAACGAATAAACCCACCTGAGCCAAATCCACGGGCTGCCCTGCGCTAAGTGCTGCCGATAAGCTGGCCGCATCGTCCGGCTCCACTGCGATAATTTTTATCTCAGGGCGTAATGTCTTCACCCAAGCTGCGATACCAGCGATCAAGCCACCGCCGCCCACGGGCACGAAGATCGCGCCGATGTCGTTGGCTTGTCGCAATAGCTCCATCCCGATCGTGCCTTGCCCGGCAATGACGTCCACATCGTCATAAGGATGCACCCAAGTTAAGCCGCGCTGATCACTGAGCGCACGCCCGTATCTTGCCGCTTCATCAAAACTATCGCCGTAAAGTTCTACTCTAGCGCCATGCGCGGCAACGGCGTCTACTTTGATGCTGGGCGTGGTCAACGGCATAACGATCAGCGCATCAATACCTAAATGCTTAGCCGCAAGTGCCACGCCTTGCGCATGATTGCCCGCTGAAACCGCCAAAACCCCTCGTGAGCGCTCGGCGGGGGTTAGCTTCAACAGCTTGTTATAGGCACCGCGCAGCTTGAAAGAAAAAACCGGCTGATGATCTTCGCGCTTAAATAAAATACGCGCTGCTAAGTGCGCGCTCGTTTTGGGCGCAAATTCAAGCGGCGTCTCAATCGCTAGATCGTAAATCGCCGCATTCAAAATCGCGCGCAGGTATTCCGGATGCTCGGCCATGGTGAATCGTAACGGCGCTTAGGCCGCCTGCTTCATTGTCGCAATCGCTTCCTGGGAGTTCATTGCTTTGCTTGGGCCGTTGATCAATGCGTGCTTTAAATTCGCTAGGATTAAATCCACTTCCGCGCTAGTCACTCTAAAGTGCGGCGTAAAGCGCAAACTGTTGGTGCCGCCGTGAATAACGCCCACGCCGTGCATGCGCATGAACTCTTCCGTGCTGCCCGCGCCGTAGCATTTGTAGTTATCCGAAAGCTCACAGGAAAACAAAAGCCCGGTCCCTTGGACAGAAGTAATCATGCCGCCCAGCTCTTTTTGCAGAGCGCCCAATTTCTCTAAAAATTCAGCGCCGCGTGCCACGATATATTTCTTAACTGCAGGTGTAATTAGCTTCATAACCGTACAAGCCACTTCAAGGGCGCGCGGGTTTGTCGTCATCGTGTTGCCATAAACGCCAGTGCGATATAAATTGGCCGCACGCTCGCTCATTGCTAACACGCTCAACGGATATTGACCAGCGTTTAATGCTTTGGAATAGGTTTCAAAATCCGGCGCTACCGCAGTTTCAAAGCCTGGGTAGTCAAGCACCGACAAGCAACCATGGGCGCGCAGCCCGGCCTGAATCGAATCTACCAACAGCAGCGTACCGTGTGCTGCGGTCAAACGGCGCGCGGCATCATAAAATTCGCGCGTCAAGGCTCGGCCCGGATTGCCTTCGCCCATCACTGGCTCAAGGAAGACAGCTTCGATATACCAATTGTTTTGTTCTGCCTGAGCAAATGCAGCTTCCAGCTCGCTAACGCTGTAAGGCGAAATAGTCATGAGCTGCTTTGCATGATGTTTGTGACTGGCTAAATGCTGTGCGTAGCCTTTAGTGGACGAATCCGAGTACATCGCAGGCAGTTCGGTGCGGCCATGGAACGCGCCCTTGACGGCGATGCGTTTGACGCTTTTACCCGCGTGGCGACCGCCTTCATCAGTCATCAATTTGGTGTTGATGTCGCAAATGCGCCCGGCAACCGTAACCGACTCCGAGCCTGAGTTCATGCAAATAAATCGGCTGTACGGGCAGCCACCGCGCATAGCCCCAATTTCAGCGCGCAAAGCACGTTCGAGGCGCAAATGGCTGGCGGAAGCGGTCATTACATTCGCCATCACTGAAGGCTCAGCCATAACATCTAGAACTTCTTGCGGCGCATGACCAAGACCAATCATGCCGTAGCCACCGCAATCATTGACCACGGCACCTTTGAGCGTAATGATCCAGGAGCCACGAGCTGCAATCGCAATATAGGGATTGACATTGTCAGCGGCATAAAAATTCACGTAACCCGCCTGCAGCGCTGCCATCTGCGCGGCTTCGTCAGCGTCGAGCAATTCAGGGAACTCAACCGAAAACTTGCGATACGCGGCTACCGCTTCTTGCGCAGCAAGCTCAAGTTCCGGGTGGTTCGCGGCAAAACGTAATAGCGTCGCGTCATCCAAACCGGTGGTTAATTTTTTGCCAGCCCGCTGGCGCAGTGGGTTCAGCAGCTCAATAATATTCATACCTGCTCACTTTTGTTTCGCTCTATTAGTCGGACGATTCTACAACGGCATGCACGGTTGCGCCTTACTCCTGGTGCATCGCGGACTTGAATATCGCCAGCTGTTCAGGACTTGCTACGCGTTGATATTGCGCTTTCCAAGTTTCATACGGCATGCCATAGATTTCGGTGCGCGCGGCGTTTTTGTCGAGTTGCATGCCACTCACGGCAGCGGCCTCGGTCAACCAATTCGCAAGGCAATTGCGGCAAAAGCCCGACAAATTCATTAAATCTAAATTTTGTACGTCAGTGCGAGACGCGAAGTGCGCGACTAAGCGATCAAATACCGCGGCTTTTAGTTCGTTACTGATTTGGGTCACGACATCATTCCTTATGAGTTTAATATCCAAGGCATAAGCTTGCTCACGGATTTTGCGAGTTTAAAGTTTCCGGTGACTTGGCTAGACGCATTCCGTATTGCAACTGACTCAACAGCCCGCGCAACATTTTTAGCTCAGCACTGGATCCTTGCAGCCTTTGAAAAATTCGCCGCAGCTGCTTACTTGTGATTGCGGCGTTCTTGTTGCCAAAATAATTCGCTTGTTCAACGGTGCTAAGCAGGTGCACAAAAAAAGCATCAAACGCTTCCATGGGCGCGGGTACGTGGCGGGGTTGATATATCGGCCCGGCGAGCGCGGCTAAACGTAACTCGTAGCATAAAATTTGCACCGCCGCCGCTAGGTTCAGCGATGGATATTCCGGGTTTGCCGGCACTTGCACTAAGAACTGGCAACAATCAAGCGCGGTATTATCTAAGCCGGCTGGTTCGGGGCCAAAAATCACGGCGATCTCAGTTTGCGCACCTGCTTTAGCCGTAGCCGCCAAATTTGCAATCGCGTGCTCGGCGCATTGGCGTGGGGTAAGTTCTGGCACAGGAATTAGACGCCGCCGCGCACTCGCGCCGTATACCACTGCGCAGCCTTGCAGGGCCGCCTGCAAATTAGGCGCCACCGTCGCGTTCGCCAATACATCAGCGGCGCCTGCCGCCAAATCATTTGCCTGCTTATCTGGAAACACCGCCGGATTCACCAAATATAATCGCTGCAGCCCCATCACCTTCATGGCGCGCGCTGTTGCTCCAATATTTCGCGCGTAAAGGGTATCCACCAGCACAATGCGAACCCAAGCGAGCGAGTCGGGTTCGCTCTGCACTGGGCCGGGATTGGTCGCGTTTCTGGCGTTAATGTTTTTAGACGCTGCCACTAAATCTCCGACACGTAATTAATTAATTGTTTCGCCAAGGCCAAGTAAATTGGAAATTTCAATCGTCAAGTTTTGCCTTGCCGCAATTTCGAACTTAACGCCAAATGGACTAAGGTAAATTCTTTTCTCTAGCAAAAATTCGCTCAGTACCTGCGCACGTTTTTGCTTAAAAATCGCTGCTGGCACAAAAGCATACTCCCGACCAATCTGCGCACAATATTGCTGAAATCGCTGCGTAGCTGCCGCTAAAATCGCTAAGTCGATATCCAGTAATAAATGTGTTTGCGGGTTTCCCGGCAAGAGAGCAGCCCCATGTTGGGTTGCCAATATCATTGCTGATAAACGTTTTGCACAGCTCGGCGCAATCCCGAATTGCTGCGCGCGAAAGCGAAACCAACGCGCTGAACGCACCTCATTATCGCTACGCTGTGGGCGATAAATTGCGTCGTGATACCAAAGTGCAAGCGCTATTTCGGCTGGATTTTCTGCATTTGCAAGTGCAAGATGCGCCATGCATTCCGCCAAATGTTGCGTGGTGTGATAGGCACGCTGCGTTTGCGCATACGCGCGCATTAGTCGAGCATGTTCGAACGGCTGAGCCCAGGGCTCACCGCCACAAAGCCGCACCGCTGAGTCGAAACTCTCTTTGCTTAAATCGAACATTTATTTGCAAGCACAGCGACCGCCCAGCTGTGCGCCAGTTCGGCAGCCAGCGCCGCAGTTCGCCCTAGCAACAATCCGGCGTGGCTGGCACCGCGCACGCATTGCACATCCATTTGCTCTGATATTGCCCAGGTGCGCAAGCCCTCTTCGGGCACATCTAAATCGTTTTCGGCGATCAGCATCAAACTCGGCTTTGTGCTCGAAGTAAAATCGCGGCCGGCATACGCGGTATTCAATACCGACGCGCTTTCATCGCGCCAACGCGCATGAGCAAAAGCGATTGCCGCAGAGTCGGCGTCGGCAAGTGCGCGCGCCGTTTTTGCCAGCTCCGTCGCGTGCGCCCAACGCTTGACTGGCAACGCAATCTCAAAGCCCGCGACACCGCTTTTTGGCATGGGCGCAGCAAGAACCAGCGCGCGAACTGACCTAGCAGCACAACATGCCTCCGCAGCCAGCAATCCACCCAAGGACGCACCAATAAGCACGTTCGGCTCAAAGATTTCAATTTGTGTGTGCACCTGCGCTAAGTAATGCGAATAGTAAGTTGCAACCAAAACACCATTCGGCACCAAATCAAACGCCCGAGTCAATGCGCCAGTGGCTGCAAAAACGCGCTGCCAAATCAGCCATTCCCACGCGCCGCCGCCCGCACCGTGCACCATTAACGCACGCACCGCGAAATTAGCTTATGGCGCTTGCGGTGTGGCCCGCTGCTTATCGAAATACTTGAAGAAATCGCTGTTGGGATCCAGCACTAGTATGTTTCCCTGTTGCGACTGAAAGCTTTTACGATAAGCCTCCAAGCTGCGGTAAAACGCGTAAAACTCAGGGTCAGCATTGTAAGCCTTGGCATAAATTTCCGCGGCTTTGGCATCGCCCTCACCGCGCATAATTTGGGCTTTGCGCTCAGCGTCGGCGATCACGACATTCGCCAATTTTTCCGCCTCGGCACGTAGCTGTTCGGCTTGCTTTCGGCCGTTCGCGCGCAAGCCATCGGCGACTTGTTTGCGTTCCGACTGCATACGCTGAAACACCGATTCACTTACTTCATCGGGCAGCTCAATTCGTTTAATGCGCACATCGACCACTTCAATGCCAAATGGCCGCAGTGCTTCGCCGGACGTGGAAATGATCTGATCCATCATGTCTTGCCGCGCACTTGCGACCAGATCTTTTAATGCGCGTTTGTTGAATTCGTCACGCAACCGATCTTTGACAATTTGCGAGATCCGGCTATTGGCGGCAGAAGTATCGGCACCCACCTGCGCGAACGCCTTGTAAAATGAACCAGCATCAGTGATGCGCCATTTCACCACCGAATCAACCAGCACGTGCTTTTTTTCGCCGGTCAAATAACGTTCTTGCGGGTTTTCTAGCGAGAGCAAGCGTGCACTAAATCTACGCACGGTGTTTATAAAAGGCAATTTAAAGTGCAGGCCAGGCGGCACCGATGTTTTCTCTATTTGCCCCAAACGCAAAAGCATAGCGAGTTCATCTTGGCGCACCACATACATCGACATCATCGCAATTAAGGCCACAATTGCGGCGATTGGAATCGCTAAAGTTCGCATTATTTTTGCCCCTCAATATTGGATGCCGACGTTGCTTGCGGCAGCACTTCGTTCGCGCTTTTCTGCTGTAGCAATTGATCCAACGGTAAATAAATCATGCTGTTACCGCCACCCGCTTGCTTATCAATCAAAACTTTTGGCGTTTTCGCGTAAATGGATTCCATAGTCTCCAAATAAAGCCGTTTGCGCGTTACTTCTGGCGCCAATTTATACGCAGCAACCAATTGATCGAAACGGCTAGCCTCGCCTTTGGCGGTAGCAATTAATACGTCCCGATAGGCTTCAGCGTCTTGTAAAAGCCGTGCAGATCGACCTTCAGCGCCCGGAACCAGCTTACTTTTTTCAGCCAGTGCTTCGTTTACGAGTTTTTGCTCATCTTCGCGGGCGCGGATCGCGTCGTCGAAAGAGTTTTTTACTTCTGTTGGCACCGAAGCATCTTGCATATTCACCGAACTAATCAAAATACCTGCGTGATAGCGATCCCGCAAAATCGACTCCATCACTTTGCGCGCGTCGTTGGCTATTTCCCCCCGGCTGCCTACCAACACATCATCTAGCGTACGGCTACCGACTATTTGGCGAATCGCAGCTTCTGATACCTGCACCAGAGTTTTTTCCGGGTCATCAATGCCATAGG
>JAYTAO010000415.1:0-3286 GCA_043737435.1 Rhodanobacteraceae bacterium
TTGGCAATGCGCAGCGCCATGCAGCGCAATAGCTCATCGCCACCGCCATGACCTAGGCTTTCATTAATTTGCGTAAAGCGATCCACGTTGAGAAAGATCAGGCCGATCTGGCGGCCATTGATCAGGGCATTACTTAGCGAACGCGTGAGCCGACTCATAAACATCATGCGATTTGGCAAGCCCGTCAACGGATCGAAATTGGTCAGATGTTTTACCTCGATCTCGGCGCGTTTACGGTCCGTCAAATCATTTAGAACCGCAACAATCGAGGCTTGTTCACCCGCGCGTTCCGGGATCAGGGAAAGCTCGGCTGCGACAAAAAAATCTTCGCCGCTGCGTTTTTTCAACCACAGCTCACCCGACCACGCACCCAAATCTATCGCGCGGTTGAGCAAATTGACCATCAGCGTGGGATCCAGCCGCGAAGAACCTAGTGCGACCCAATTTAGGCTGCTTAGCTCGCCGATATTGTGGCCACTCATGCGTTCGAAAGCGGGATTGACTGTGCGCAACGTGCCGTCTGCGCGCATCACCATCACGCCTTCAGAAATGCTGTGCAGCGCTTCCTGGGCAATTAGCAGCTGTTGGTCATTGGCGCGGTTGGCGCTGATATTTGCCGCGGTGCCAGCGATGCGCAATATTTTGCCATCGGCATCGCGCTGGGTCACTTTCGCGCGTGCGCGCACCCAAATATAGTCGCCCGACAAAGTGCGGACGCGATGCTCGGATAAGAATTCCGCTGATTCCCCGGACAAGACGCGGCGCATGCGCAAATCAACTGCGGCCAAATCGTCTGGATGCAGAGCGTGCTTGAGCCAAAACGCGCCAGAGAGATCGCCGTTTTCGTCCGAACCATACAACTGATGCACGCCGGAGCGGTGAATCATGTCCGCAGTCACATCCCATTCCCAAAAAACGCTGTCGTTGGCCCACAAACTGAGCAGCAAGTGATCATTCGCCGTTTCAGTTCGCGCCAAGCGCTGCCGGCGCACCCGCCATTGGCGCCAAATCAACGCCAGCGTAGCCAGCACCAAAATGGGTGCCAAAATCAGCGACGCAGACTGAAAAAATGAGCTTGCCACTCCGGCGGACGTTCGCTGCTATTTGCAGCGAAACGCGTCAAATCGTTTAGAGCCGTGATCAAGCTCGCTCGCACCACGCACAGTATCGGCACCCAGCTCGGAGGCTTGGTTGCGTGCAAGCGCTTCCAGTTCGTCATTGACCTTGGCACTGTCGCGTGCCACAAATGCCACTTTGTCGCGCACCGAAACTGTGATTTCACCTTTACTCTCACAACCCTCAATCTCTTGCGCGCTGTTGACCACGCGTACCCGCTTGCCCGCGTCTTCGAGGGCAACCCAAGTACAGCCGGAAGCAAATGCTAGAACCAGCACGCTCGCTACGGTAATTTTCAGTTGATTCATGCCTGCGATCCCATCCAGTTGAGTCCCGCAGAGTAATGCTAAGCCCGAGTCAACCGCAATCGTGCAGGGTTGTCGTAATGATCTTGTTTACCGACAACCGCTTGCTGTTTGTGCAATTTACAACCGGCAATGACATGCAAACGGACAAACGAAGGAGTTTGCGTGCCGTAGTGGCGAAGCGGTACGCTTGCGGGCAAGCCGCACACCGTCTCAATCGTTAACATCTTTAATATTGTTCGAGCGCTAGGATTGTGGTCGTCAACCAAGGGAGCGCTCGATGGCGGGTTTTGTAGTGGTGATGTGCGGCGTTTCTGGCAAAGACGCACGTATGGTCGAAATTGTGGTTTTGCGCGCGCCGAACCTGAAATACCAATACCAATTGGTACAGGCGTCCAATGCAATGCAATGCGACATCATTTTGGTTGATGCGCAAGCGCCCACGGCGATGTCGGAACTTGAAGTTTTGCGCCAACGCTTCGGTAATGTGACGACTATTTTTATCTCCGACGATGGCTCACGCGGTGACTCTGGTTATCGGATTGCACGGCGATCGTTACTGCTGCACATTTTGCGCACTCTGGACAGTATCAGCGCTAGCCAGATGAAAGCGGTGGTGGTCAGCGCCCCTGAGCCACCCCGCAGTAATCCGGCAAATGTCGCGCAGGATCGGCCCGCTGCTCCCCTCGCCGCTGAGCCACGCAAACTGGAGCCGCTGGCAGCGTTAGTCGTCGACGATAGCCTGACGGTCCGCACCCAACTCCAAGGCGCGCTGGATCGCATCGGCGTCAAAGGCGCGCTGGCCGAAAACGGCGAGACAGCGCTTGAGGCCATCAAGCTAAAACGCTTCGATATTATTTTTTTAGACGTCATCATGCCGGGCATGGATGGCTACGCGTTGTGCCGCCAAATAAAGAGCGCACCGGCGACGCGTGCCACACCCGTAGTCATGCTGACCTCGCGTTCTTCGCCTTTTGATCGGGCGCGCGGCGCGCTTGCAGGCTGTGATACTTATTTGACTAAACCCATTGATTTGAAGTCGTTTTATCGCGCGGTCGATAAGGTTTTGCTAAAAGCTTTTAAAGATAACCGCACACTGATGACTGAGCGTGGCTACAAACTTCTGGCGTTTTAGCATCAAGCCTGCAGGCTCACCCGCTAACCCGCTTGGTTATTGGCAAATTGACCATCTTTTTCGCGTTTGGAATACCCGTTTTTGGAGTTCTGGTAAATGAGCAAAAAAATTCTCGTCGTTGACGACTCCCCGGTAGAGCTGGCGAATTTACGCATGCTATTGCACGACCACGGCTACGATACCGTGACCGCCACGACCGGGCGCGAGTGTGTAGAAAAAGCGATGGCAGAAATGCCTAGCCTGATCTTATTAGACATTTTGATGCCCGACATGGATGGTTATGAAGCCTGCAGGCGTTTGCGCGCCGATGCCAAAACCAAACCTATTCCGGTGGTGTTTGTATCCAGTAAAAACCAAAAAGCGGACCAGCTGTGGGCCACAATGCAGGGTGCAAAAGCATTAATTGGCAAACCCTACACGCCCGAGCAAATTTTACAAACGGTTCGAGCTTTCGCTTAAATCTAAGGCCGCGCCATGAGCAATGGACACAATAGTCTCGCGCCAGCGACACGGCAGACAAGTAGCAATGGACAAGGTAATCTTGGCGGTGCCTTACGTTACAGCTTTCGACTCACCAGTATTTACCCGCGCTTGGTGCTTGCGCCGGGCGTGATGGGTGAGCTGCACTACGGCGTACGCCCGACTTACATCCCAAATTCCCCGGGTTGGTTTCGCGGTGTCATGAATCGCCGCGGCGCGCTCGTGCCCATTTTTGACGTGACCTTGTGGT
>JAYTAO010000416.1:0-3282 GCA_043737435.1 Rhodanobacteraceae bacterium
CTTATTTTAAAGCGGCTTCCATTTGCCGCAACGTCGTTGCAAAAGCCAGTAACTGTGTAGCGGTGGTGGGTGTTGCGTGAAGAGCAGAATCAATACGGCCTGCCGATACCTTACAAACGAGTTCTAACCGCGCCAGTTGCGCGGGCGCTAGCGCCGTGACTTGCATTGCGGCTTCACCCGATCGCGCTGGCATTGTAATGTTGAAACCTAGGCGCTGCCGTAGCCGCCGAGCCACACGATGGCGCGGCGCTTCCAATAACCCAGCCCAGTCACGACGATGCAACAAATATTGTCCCGCTGCGCGCCAATGGTCGGCAATATTGCGGCGCGCCTCCGTTTGCGGGGCAGCAATTGGCCCAAACCGCGGGATGATGTGCCACAGCCAAATTAGGAACAGCGCCAACGCCGCCAACATAATCGCCTGCCCGTGCTTAAACAACCAATCTAGCAATGAGTTAGGCTGAAAATCTAGGCCAAGAACTACCATCGCCGGGTTAGCGGGACGTGGTGGTGGTGCGGCGGCCAAGACGAGCGCTGCTGCTCCTGCATTTGCCGCTGTGTCTGCGTCTGCAGGCACAGCATCATCTACCGCCGCAATCGTTTCTACTACAGGCGCCGGGCGCGCATGGGGCTCCAGCAGGCGCATCGCAAACACGCCGGCGTCATCTTTTAAAATCGCGGCGCGGCGCATAAACCCAAAGGTCACCATCGCTACAACTTGCCCTTTACCCAATTGACGCTTGATGATGCGATTGCCAACTGAGCTTGGCACCACAAATGCTTTATCGTCGGGCACCAACAAGCGCAAACTCGACGGCTGGCCTAACTTTATGCGGTAGGTTTCACCATCATCCCAATCAAAGCGCATAGCGCTTTCGCCCAAATTAAGTACCTTGGAGAGTTGCCGTTGCACCGTAGGCGCAATGTCAGACTCATCTTCGTCGTCATCTTCAAAGTCATCGCCGGTAGCGGCTTTTTTACGTTTGGGCGGTAACTCGACCCAGCCCGTTTTTTTCCATACTACGCGCCCGCGTTCCATGCCGACTGCCTTTAAGAGCGGATCATCTTGCCCGGGCATTTCGGCCTCTAACACCAAATTACCACCGCGCTTTACCCATTCCACAATAGCTTTAACGCGCTGCGGTGTCATACGCGACAAGCGCCACGCGCTCAGCATAATGAGTGATGACTCAGGGGCGTATTGCGCAGGGTCTACCGATTCTTCGAGCCGAATAAAGCTGCCTTTGCGGGTATCTAAATTACTTTTAGCCAGCGTTTCAAAACCAAAAAAAGGATTCGTCGCGGCCTCGCCGTTTAGCCCGACGTTTTGGTCAAAGGTATCAGTTTCAAACCAATACACACGCATATAAACCATTGCCATCAGCAGCACCGGCAACAACACAATGACTACTTTTCCGGCTACGGATTGGTCGCGCCAAAAGCCTGTAAGCCAACCGATTTTATCAGCACTGCCTAAAGATGCCCTATTCACGGGCATTTCCAGCGGTCTGCTCAGCTACCAACTTCACTACTCGCATCTCAGCCTGCCAATTTGCGATCAGCTGCTCGCATTCGGCAATCGCCAAAGGCGCGCCTTTGTAGGCTACCCACAGCCATGCGTTAAACAACGCCCGCAGCATCTCATTAAAACTTGGCCGATCGGTGTAGCCAGTTTGCACTCGGCGCAGGCAATCGCCTTCGGTGTCGCCATTGGCAATTTCTACCTTGCCGTCTTGTAATAAAAACACTAAGGTAGCGCGGTAAATTAAGGCCAAGGCACCACGAATATCGCCCTTTGCTAGCATGGCGCGCGCCGCGGCTGGCACATCATCAGGCAAAGACTCTGGCCGGACATCAAGGCCAAACAAGGTGTCGGGTAACGGTGCGCGCGCGCCTTGAAGTGCAAACCAACCGCGATTTTTTAAGCCGCAATGGAGCAAATAAATAATGAGCAAAATTAACAGCCCCCAGCCGATGTATTGCAACGCGTTTGCGATAAAACTAGCGATAGATTTCATCCACGCTACATCAGCTTTGGGTTTTTCTTTTTCTGGTTTACTTTCCCACGTGGGCCCCACGTAACGCAACTTAGTTTTTTCGCGCGTGGTGCCCATTTGCGGGTCAAGCATTAAATCTTCAACCGCAGATAAACGCGCACTGCGGGCTTGGCCGTTTTGGGCGTCGGAATTCCCTCCATTAGTGCCTGAAGACGCCCTATTTTCTAGGTTCTCCAAAGCATTGTCGGCATCACCGTCAGCGCTTTCTGCATCATTTTTTTCGCATGAAACGGCATCTTCTGCGGTTTTACGGTTGTCATCGCCTGCAGCTTGTGCAGCCTGCACGGCACATCTCGCGGCAGCTTGCTCCTCAGCTGCTATTTGTGCGCCTTGCCGTTTTAACTTATCGATGTCAGCTTCAGCAGTTGTCGACCCTCGCGTGGTTGACGATCCTTTACCGCCCGGCTTCGGCGCGCCGTCCGCTGCTGCAATCGCATTATGGCTAGGCGCAAACAGGAACGACAGCCCGCTAACGGCCAACACCAGCAATACTTTAACGGCTGTTGATGGCGGTGCTGCTGAAGTTGGCGTTGGCGTTGGCGGCACGCGCATCGTACGCTTACGCGCGCTTGCATCTACTCGTGTACACAGGTTTTTAAATGCCAGCTCTATGTCCCAGCCTTCTAGCGAATTACGTGCATTCAAATACAGCGCAAAGCCAACCGCGACATAATAAAGTTCTAAAAAGCTAATGACAAAAACGTAAATAATGTAATAGCCAATTTCTTGTTTGAGCTTGTTTTCTGGCTCAACCAAATCAAACCCGAAAGAAAAAATGTTATCGCCGATCCAAAAAATATTTACGATCGCGCCAATGGCCAGCGGCAACACTGATTCTGCATGTATCAGCACCCAGGCGCAGGTGGCGGTCGCACTCCAGCCGTAGGGGTTTAGCGCGCGGCGGCGTTGTTTGGCAAATTTACCTTTGCTGCCTTCAAGTTGGCGAATCGGAAAGTCAAACGCTCGCCCCGGGTTTAAGCGCCGCCACGTTAAGCTTGCAAAAATGCCGTTGTTCCAATAAAGCTTGGGTAACGCCTTCACAATTTGCCGGAAAGTGGGTACCTGCCCAAACATGGCCTCGCCCAACACATACAAAGGCGCACGCTCAAACGCAGGCTTTAACCACCACAACACAATGGTGGCCAACACGCCTGCTGACCACACTTCTAAGTTTGCGAAGTTATCCGGATTTTGCGTGGCTTCCATTATCGCTGGCACAAACGCG
>JAYTAO010000417.1:0-3282 GCA_043737435.1 Rhodanobacteraceae bacterium
ACTTTTTCGGCAACTTCCGGCGTATTAATGCGATTGGTGGCAATCAGCGGGATGTTGACTAAACCCATCAAGCGTTTAGTCACCCACGCAAACGCCGCCCTCGGCACTTTGGTGGCGATGGTGGGAATACGCGCCTCGTGCCAACCAATGCCGGTATTGATAATCGTCGCACCGGCCGCTTCAATGGCGCGCGCCAAGGTGACTACTTCGTCCAGCGTTGAGCCTTCGTCGATCAAATCTAGCATCGACAGCCGATAAATAATAATGAAATTCACGCCGACTGCAGCCCGCACTTGTTTCACGATTTCCACCGGAAAGCGCATGCGATTGGCGTAACTACCACCCCACTCGTCGCTGCGGTGGTTGGTGCGTGTGGAGATGAACTCGTTGATCAGATAGCCTTCTGAGCCCATGATTTCAACGCCGTCGTAGTCCGCACTTTGCGCCAAAACCGCGCAATGTCGATAGTCTTGGATGGTGCTGAGCACCTCTTCAGTGCTCAGCTCGCGCGGCGTGAATGGGTTGATCGGCGCTTTGATCGGGCTGGGTGCTACCAGTGGCTTTTGGTAGGAATAGCGGCCGAAATGCAATATCTGCATCGCGATTTTGCCGCCTTCGGCGTGCACTGCGGCCGTGACTGGCTTGTGCGCATCCGCTTCCGCTTGCGTGGTCATTTTCGCGCCGCCGCCGTAAGGTCGGCCGACATCGTTTGGCGCGATGCCACCCGTAACAATCAATCCTACGCCACCGCGCGCACGCTCCGCATAAAAAGCCGCCATGCGGTTGAAGCCGTTTTCCGCCTCCTCCAAACCCACGTGCATAGAACCCATCACCACGCGATTGCGCAATTGGGTGAAGCCCAAATCTAGCGGCTGCAGCAAATTTGGATACAGGCTGGCACCCGCAGCAACGCTTGCATTCGCTACAGTCATTTCAGCTCGCCTTAAACAGCGCGGCAAGCTTCATCGCGATCGTCATATCGCCATCAATTTGAATGCGGCCGCTCATGAAGGACTTGATGGGATCCAAGCGGCCATTCAACATTTCGATCAAATCATTCGGCGTGCTGCTCATGGTCATCATCGACGCTTCTTCGGAGACATCGCTAATGCGTGCCGGGCTAACCCGGGTGTCCAAAAACAGCTGCGTGCCATCGTCGAACTTAAAGTTAATCAAAAACGCGCCGGGTGAGGTTTCCGCAGTTTTTTGAACTAGCAGCTGGGTAATGGTTTCTTTCATGGAAATCCTTTGTAAGGCAATTCGCCTGGGGGTATAGGTGTTCAATTGAGCCGACAGGCGGCGCGAAATCCAAGGATAGCGCGATACTGATAAATGCCGCGTACTCGGCCTACCGTTTTTAATTCGGCATCGTCTAAGCCCAACCCAAGCCACCGAAAAAAATAAGGTTCGCCTTAACGTCGTTTCTCATCGTGCCGGAAATCATTATTAGCAAGCTAACAAAGGAGTTCGCACGCTGCTACCTTGAAATTCTTGCAGTAAAACGCCAGCGATTCCCACCGCTGGCGCAAAGTTTAAACCCAAGAAATTTAAATCAAACTGCGTAAAAGTCACGTATTTCAATCGGGTGTGTGTGCATACGCAGCGCAGTAACTTCTTTCATTTTCAGCGCGATGTAGCCATCGATCAAATCATCGGTGAACACGCCGCCCGCTTTTAGAAAATCGCGATCCTTGTCCAGCGCTTCCAGAGCCATGTCTAAACTGTGGCACACGGTCGGGATATTCTTTTCTTCTTCCGGCGGCAAATCGTATAAATCTTTGTCCATCGGTGCGCCAGGATCGATCTTATTTTTGATGCCGTCTAAACCGGCCATCATCAGCGCAGCAAATGTCAAATAGCCGGTTTGCACCGGATCTGGGAAGCGCACTTCAATTCGACGTGCCTTTTGATTTGGCACCCAGGGAATGCGGCAGCTGGCCGAACGGTTACGTGCGGAGTAAGCCAACATGACCGGAGCTTCAAAGCCTGGCACCAAACGCTTGTAGCTGTTGGTGGTGGAATTGGCGAACGCGTTGATTGCACGGGCGTGCTTAAAAATGCCGCCGATGTAGTACAGCGCAGTTTTGCTCAAACCGCCGTAGCCTTCGCCCGCGAACAAATTCTTGCCGCCTTTGGCTAAGGATTGGTGCACGTGCATGCCCGAACCGTTATCGCCAACGATAGGCTTAGGCATAAACGTGGCGGTCATGCCGTGTTGATGCGCGACATTGCGCACAACATATTTCAACATCAATAACTCATCAGCTTTGCGCACCAGGGTGTTGAATTTGGTGCCAATCTCACATTGTCCGGCGGTGGCGACTTCGTGGTGATGCACTTCGACTTCGATGCCCAATTCGTCCAAGGCCAAGCACATCGCTGAACGCAAATCTTGCAGCGAATCGACCGGCGGCACGGGGAAATAGCCGCCCTTTACGTTCGGCCGTTGCCCGCTGTTGCCGCCCTCTTCTTTGTAGGCTTTACCCGAATTCCAAGCGGCTTCGCGCGAGTCAATTTCGTAAAACGAACCCTTCATCGATACTTCTGATTGCACCGAATCAAACACGAAAAATTCGGGCTCCGGCCCGAAATAAGCCACGTCCGCCGTACCGGACGCTTTTAGAAAAAGTTCAGCGCGTTTTGCCACCCCGCGCGGACAGCGTGAATACGATTGCATTGTCGATGGTTCCAGCACATCGCAACGCACTACCAGCGTGGGTTCTTCCATAAAAGGGTCAAGAAAGGCGCTCGCGGCATCCGGCAGCAGCGCCATATCGGACTCATTAATACCCTTCCAACCTGCAATCGAGCTGCCATCAAACATCTTGCCGTCTTCAAAGGTGGACTCATCAATCGCATGCAGCGGAAAGGTGAAATGGTGATCTTTGCCCAGTAAATCAGCAAAACGCATATCGACAAACTTCGCGCCGGTCTCTTCGGCGAGCTTTTTGAACTTGGTATAAGGCATGAAAGGCTCCGAGTGTTAGAAAGGTAGTTGCTGCTAATGCGATTTTATTACGGCACCGCCGAATAGAGTTATGCCCTAAATCGAGGCGAGTTTGCACTCGATTTTGGCGTGCTGAAAAAGTCTCGCAGCAGCGAGCGGGCAGACAAGCTGCTAAAACGGCGATGCGCACTGCACGCCCAAAAGCTTTTTTGCAGACGGCGCATCCTCGCTGTAGAGCTTTTTGACACCGTTCTCAGCACAGATGGCAATGATCAGGGCATCCCAATACTGCACTTGCTTGGTCGTCGCCAATTTGAGTGCGGCGGCGTGCGCGC
>JAYTAO010000418.1:0-8075 GCA_043737435.1 Rhodanobacteraceae bacterium
TTGTGTGATCACGCTAAATTTTATGCAAACGCCGTGCCAAGGCCATTTAGCGGCGAGAACGCGCGATTACTGTGTCGCGAACTCGAATGATTAGGCCGATGGTCATGCTTATGCCGATGTTTTAGTACCATTGCCGCTCGCCGGTGCGCAATTTCGCCAACGTCATCGGCAAACTATCAACGATATTGGGAAAGCGCATGTCCGAAGTGTCCGAAGCCGCGGGAGAAAGTCTGATAAATAAAACTGCGGTGGCGCGCAAACCGCATTTACTTTTGATTTTGGACGGCTGGGGGCACCGAGAGGCGGCGCCGGACAATGCGATTAGCAACGCGAACTGCCCAAATTGGCGCCGCATTTGGGCCAGTTATCCGCACACGTTGATCAAAACCGATGGCCTAAGCGTCGGCTTGCCCGCAGGGCAGATGGGCAATTCTGAAGTCGGCCACATGAATTTAGGGGCAGGGCGCATTGTCTATCAAGATTTGACTCGAATTAATTTAAGTCTTGAAAATGGCCAGTTCGAGCATAACCTGGCGCTCAATCAGGCCTGTGCCAGCGTGCGCCGTAACGGCGGCACCTTACATGTGTTGGGGTTGTTGAGCGAAGGCGGTGTGCATAGTTTAGAAACGCATATTTTCGCCATGCTGAAATTGGCGTATGCGCGCAATGTGCGCCAAATTGCGGTGCATGTGTTTTTGGACGGACGCGATACGCCGCCGAAAAGTGCTGCGGCATCAATACTGCGCCTACAAACTTTGGCGGATGAACTGGGCAATGTAAAAATTGCCAGCATCTCTGGGCGCTATTTTGCTATGGATCGCGATCAGCGCTGGGAGCGGGTGCAATTGAGCTACGAGGCGATCGCTGATGCCGTCAGCACGCATCACGAAAGTTCGGCGATGGCAGCGCTAGAGTCCGCTTATGTGCGCGGTGAAAGCGATGAGTTCGTAAAGCCGACGGTGATTGCCGGCGGCTGCAAAGTTTTGGACGGCGATGCGATTGTATTTATGAACTATCGCTCGGATCGTGCGCGTGAGATCTCGCACGCTTTTGTGGATGAGCAATTTACTGGCTTTGCGCGCGCGCGCCACCCGCAATTAAATGCGTTCGTCAGTTTAACCGAGTACTCAAAAGATCTTGGCGTCAGCGCCGTTGCCTTTGCGCCGCAATCAATGAGCAGCACTTTGCCGGAATTGATTGCGGCGCGCGGTTTAACGCAGCTGCACATCGCGGAAACAGAAAAGTATGCGCACGTCACGTTTTTCTTTAGCGGTGGCGTGGAAGCACCGTACCCCGGTGAAAGTCGGATTATGGTGCCTTCGCCCAAAGTTGCGACCTATGATTTACAGCCGGAAATGAGTGTTTTTGCCCTTTGCGATCAGCTGGTAGCGGCCATCGAAAGTCAACAGTTTGACTTTATCGTTTGCAACATCGCCAACCCGGATATGGTGGGGCACACCGGAATCTTGTCCGCCGCAATTGAAGCGGTAGAAGCGGTGGACATAGCCATTGGTCGCATTGAGCAAGCGATATTGAGCACCGGTGGCGCGATGCTGCTCACGGCGGATCACGGTAACTTGGAGCAAATGTGGGATTTCGATAGTAACCAGCCGAATACGCAGCATTCGATGAACCCGGTGCCGCTGGTATTGATTGCACCGCTCACCCCGTTTGCGCTGCGCGCGGGTGGCGCGCTAAAAGATATTGCTCCGACGCTGCTTAAACTGATGCACATCGAGCAGCCCGTTGAAATGAGCGGCGAGGCTTTGCTGTAGTTCAATGCGTGGGCCTATTGCGATTTCGGCTTGGATAACCGTGCTTTGCCTAGCCAGCTGGGCGCACGGGCAAAGCAATGCCGGCAAAGCCGATAGCAGTGAGGTGCGCGAACGCCTGAGCGCCTTGCGCCGCGAAATTGCGGCCGTCAACGCCGTGCTCAGCGCCAAATCTAGTGAGCGCGATAGTGCTGCCAATGATTTGCGTCATGCCGAACTGGCGATTGCCGCCTCGGCGCGGGCGGTGATCGAATTGAATCTGCGCTTGCATAATAGTGCGTTGGAATTGGAGGCACTGACCCAGCAAGAGCTGCAGCTCAATGCCAGCCTTGCCCGTGAGCGCGACGTGTTGGCGCGGCTGCTGCGCTCGGCCTATGCGATTGGTCAGTTAGAACAGGTGAAACTAGCCCTTAGCCAAGAAAAGGTAGCCAAAGTGGGGCGCGTTTTGGCCTACCACACTTATGTCAATCAAGCACGCATTAGCGCGATTGAAAATATCCAGTCCAACCTCAGCGCGCTAGAGCAATTGCGCGGCCAGATCGCCAATAAGCAAATTGAGCTAAACGGACTGATCGCTGATGAGGCGGAAAACGCCAAAAATTTAGTTCAACTGCGCGCCGCCCGCACCGAATTATTGGCGAAGCTTGCCTTGGAAGTACAATCTGGCGAAGTGCGCTTGAGCGAATTAAGCGCAGATCAGCAGCGGCTAAACGAGCTACTCAATCGCCTAAGTGACTTGCTCAGCGACATTCCAAAAGTCTTACCCAATGCCGGCGCGTTTGCCCGGCTCAAAGGCGCGCTGGCCAGCCCGCTAGCCAGTGCCGCAGCGCAATTAAGTAATTTTGGTGTGCTCACCGAGAACGGTCGCGCCGCCACCGGTATCGTACTTGCAGCACCCTTGGGTTCCGAGGTGCGCGCGGTGGCGGGTGGGCGCGTGGCATTTAGCGACTGGTTACGCGGCTTTGGTTTGCTGATCATTATCGATCATGGGGATGGTTATCTGAGCTTATACGGTCAGTGCGAAACATTGCTCAAAGCCGAAGGTGATTGGCTGGATGCCGGCACTGCCATTGCTACCAGTGGTCAAATCGAGGCGCTCGGGCCTGGGTTGTATTTCGAGCTGCGTCAGCGCGGCAGGCCGGTGGATCCAGCGGCGTGGTTTCGGCGTTAACAAAACCGCAAACCTGCGACGCTAGCCGCCCGGCGACACCCCTCAATTTTTGAGCCGCGCCGTCACGCGCTTGCAAGCTAAATCGTGCGAATATTCATCCCGAGCCCAGTAGCAAGCAATGTTTTAACTTCGACTTTAATAGCGCACCTAATTAACAGGTAGAGACTCAGATGAAACAACTTTATGGTCGTTGGTTTGCGTTCTTGGTGCTGGTATTGCTAAGCAATGCCGCCAGCCTAGCTATTGCAGCAGAACTTGTTGATGCGAAAGCGCTCTCGCTTGCGCATCAGGCGCAAGTTTTGGTCAAGAGCAAAGCTGGTTCTCCGGTGCGCACCACCCTTGAGTTTAACGAGCGCAATCAATTGCTGGATGCGGTTACTGCGCTGCAGGCCAAGGTTGAAGCCGGTGTGTACACGCTGTCTAGCGCGCCGCAGCAACAATTGGCGCAAGCCATTGATAGCCTGCAGGGCGTGCCAGTTGAACACAGCCTACTAGGCCGGGCTGTGCGCGCCAATGGCACGATTTCCGGCACCGTCCGCGATGCACTGAGCGGACTTGCGATTACTACCTTCAACGGCGTGCGCGTACAAGCCTTTGATTTTTCCTCGCAAATCGCTCCGAGCGGCGCAGGGATTTTGAATAATGTTGGCATTAATGCCAGCGGTCAGTACACGCTGTCTTTGCCCCCCGGTAATTACCACATTCGTACCAGTAGCAACTCGCTGGGCTATATCAACCAAGCATTTGGCGTCGGCAATTGCCCAGATACGGTGACCTGCCCGCGCTACACTGGCACGATTGTTGCCGTGCCCGACGGCGGTGTGGGGCCAACGGTTGACTTCAGTATGCCACTCGGCGGGCGCATTAGTGGCAACGTCAAACGCGGCGATACCAACGCCAATGTTGCCGGTGTTTTCGTGCTGGTCAACAATGAAAACGGTTTCGGTGGTTTTGGCGCTAGCGCCGATGCGAGTGGTAATTACACAATCTCAGGGCTGGTTCCTGGGCGCTATCGAGCTGTAGCAAATTCCAATGCAACCTTGCCCGGCTTTCTCAACGAGGCTTGGAATAACTTGTCTTGTGGTGATGTTGATTGTGATCGCGTTGCAGGTTATGGCTTGGTCACCGTCGCCGGTACCTCAACGACAGCGGGCATCGATTTCACTTTGGATTCAGGTGCGGCGACGGTGTCGGGCGTCATTACCGAAGCCGGTAGCGGCACGCCGATTGTTGATGATGGCACGTTTACCGCGCTGGCCTATTTACTGTCCGAAGACGGCGCGAGCTATGCGTCAGTGGATTTACAAGCCGGCGGCACTTTTACTTTCCCGAAAGTGCGGCCCGGAAACTATCGCTTATCGGCTTCAGCGCCGGGGTATATCGGCAAAGTCGTCAGTGCTTTAGCGCCGATTGCCACGCGTGACTGCAGTGATCCGGTGGCTTGTGATGTACTCGATATTGGTGTTGCCATTGTGGTGCCAGCCGCAGGCACAGTTTCCGGATTGAATTTTGCGCTTGATCGCGGTGCCAGCTTTAGCGGCACGGTGCGCAGTGCCGTAGGTGCGACAGCAATCAACGGCGCGACTGTCTCGGTGCGAAACGCCGTTACCTTTGCCACCGCCAACACAGATGCGGCGGGAAATTTTAGCGTGCGCGGCTTACCGGCCGGTTTGTACTACGCCTATGCCGATGCACCGAACCAAAATTTTGTGCAAACCTGGCTGGGTGACGTCAGCTGTCGCGGGTTTTTCTGCGACAACGTCGGCGTGCCGGTGACGATTGCTGCGAATGCGGCGATCACTGGGCAAATGTTTAACATGCCGGTAGGGGGCAGTTTAACCGGCGTCATTGTCGATGGAACGACGGGCTTTCCAGCGCCAAGGCAGACGCGTCTAGAGCTGTTTGACACTCAAGGACGGACGGTTGCGCAGGTTTTTTCTGCTGGACTTACCGGCTACAGCGCGACCGGGCTGCCGCCGGGTGCCTACAAAGCGGTGTTTGCTTCTACTTCTGTTGTCGGCTGGGTGGACACTGCCTTCGGAGGCCTGCCTTGCCCACGCGGCGGTTGCGAGCTTTCGCTGTTGCCCACGGTATTTGTTACTGCAGGTGCAACCACAGCAGGAATAGGCGCAACGCTAGCGCGAGGTCCGCGAATCTCAGGGCGCGTTACCGATGCCACTACCGGCCAGCCGATTCGCGTACCTGCTTTTGGCTCGGGTTACAGCGCTACGGTTGCGTTTAACAACAACCTCAGTAATTACGCCGGCTTTGCTTTTATTGACGGCGCCGGGAACTACGCCTCGCGTACCGGTTTTTCTCCCGGCCCGTATTTTTTATCCAGCTTTCTATTGCGCAATAACACCGCAATTGGTGCTGGCTATATTGACGAGCTTTACAACGATTTAGCCTGCCCGTACGCCAGCTGCGGTTTGACCAGCGGCACTGCGATTAACGTTGCAGCGGTGAATGTCACTGGCTTCGATATGGCGCTAAGCCGGGGCGGTGCGATCAGCGGCACCGTGATCAATACCGTTGGTGGCGGCCCGCTGTTTGGGGTTGAGCTAAAAGCTTTTAACACTGCGGGTGATCTAGTCGCGGTTGGGCGCACCAATCCCAACGGGAAATACCGTCTCGAAGCCTTGCCACCGGGCATTTATTATCTGAGCACCAACAATTCATTAGGTTTCCAGGACGAACTTTACGATAGCCAGAGCTGCGAGCCGTTTTGCAATCCAGTCACCGGCACTTCGGTAAATGTGGTTGGCACAGGCACGACATCGGGTCGCAATTTCAGTCTCGATCAGTCGGTCTCGGTCAGTGGCGTCGTCAGCAATACTGGCCCTGCGGCAAATGTTGCTGTTGAAATTTACGGTCAGATCGGTAATTTATTGCGCAGCACCGTGACTAACGCCAGTGGTGCTTATACCTTTGCCGATTTAGCGCCTGGGCGTTTTTATCTGCGTACGCGCAATTTAATTGGCCGCACTGATGATCTGTATTACCAAAGTGGCAATGCCAACAATACCTCAACAACTAAGCCCGACTGTGTTGGTTTGGCTTGTCAAATACGAAGGGGCACGCCGATAGATGTGATCGCGGGTGCCAGCTTCACCAGCGCCAACCTAGCGCTGCTTGCGCCTGCGCAAATCAGCGGCGTCATTACTAACGCTACAACAAGCGCTGCCATGTCAGGGGTCACGCTTGAACTTATCGATGCGCGTGGTGCGCTGGTGGGCAGCCGTAGTTCAAGTGCTGCGGGTGCCTACAATTTTAGTGCGCTTGCGGCGGGCAATTATTATTTGGTCAGTCGCGGCACGCCTGGATTTGTCGATTTGGCCTATCCTATTTCGTCTTGCCCAGGTTCCTGCAATGGCTTGAATGGCAGCGCAATTACCGTGTCCACGGGCGCTACCGTGGCTAGTATTAATTTGGCTTTGGCCACCGGCGGCTCGATCAGCGGGACGGTTCGTAATAGCGCCACGAATCTGCCAATTCCGGGTGCGACGGTGCAGGTTTACAACGCTACCGCCGTGCCAGTGGCGCAAATTGCCACTAATCCGTCTGGCAATTACGAGCTGAGCAATGTCGCGAATGGCAACTTTTTCGTGCGTACTCAAAACGCGCTGGGCTTTGTTAACGAGGTTTATAACAATCGCGCGTGTGGCGGCTATTGCGATTTATTGAACGGCAATGCGGTGAATATCGCAGGCGGCGTGCCGGTGGGGCTAATTGATTTTTCGCTAGACGCCGGTGGCTCGATCAGCGGACGCATAACCAATGCCAGCAACAGCAATGGCATTGCGCTTGCCGAGCTGCAAGCGATTGATGTCAATGGCTTGATCGCCAGCCGCAGTACCACCAATGCCAGCGGGAATTATACTTTGGGCGGTTTGCAGCCGGGCAATTACAAGCTTCGCACCAGCAACACCGCAGGGTTTATCAACCAGATTTATCGCACGCCTGCGCCGCTCAGCTGCAGTCCTAGCCCATGCGTGTTGGCGGCAGCTACGGTGATCAACGTAACCGGAGCGGTTACCGGCATCAATTTGGCCCTGACGCCGGGCGGCACGATTTCGGGCACGGCCGCCGATTTGTTTAACAACCCATTGCCAAACGGCACAGCGGTATTGCTCGACAGCACCGGGATAGAGGTGATTGCAAATCCAATCGTCAATGGCTTGTTTGAATTCAACGGCTTGGCGAACGGCAGCTACTACGTGTTGATTCGCAATAACTCAGGCTTGATCGATCTGCTGTTCCCCAATGTGCCGTGTCCGGGCGGTGCTTGCAATATCACAGCGGTAGGCACACCGATTACCTTAGCTGCGCTGCGCAGCATTACGGCAACTTCAAATATTGACCTGCGTTTACCCACAGGGCGCGCGGTGGCCGGCCGGGTAACGCGCGGTGGTCAGGCGTTGGCTGGGGTAACTGTGTATTTCTACAACGCGGCTGGTGTCGTGGTCGCCTCGGGCACCAGCGATGCGCTTGGTGATTACCTCAGCAATGCCAGCCTGCCCGCAGGCCCAGGCAATAGCTATTTCGCCGCGACCAGCAGCCCCAGTCAGCGTGGCGCAGGCGCGGGTTTGATCAACGAGGCCTGGAATAATGTGCCGTGCATGCTCAATTGTGGCGTGTCCAATGTTGCTACCACAATTGCATTGGTGGCGGGCGTGGCGCCTTTGTCTGGCATTGATTTTGATCTACAACCCGGCGGGGCGCTTAGCGGCGTAGTGCGTAATTCGACCGGCAATCCCTTGAGTCTAGTTACAGTGTTGGTTGTTGACAGTGCCGGACGCCCGGTCGGCAGCGGGCAGTCTGACTCGCTCGGCAACTATGCCGTTGATGGCTTAGTGGCAGGTAACTACTACGCACGCACCAGCAACGCCATGGGCTTGCAAGACCAGCTTTTTGGCGGTACCGCTTGCGCGACCGGCTGCAATCCACTGCTGGGCACTGCTATTTCGGTGCTGGGAACCAACACCACAAATGCGATCAATTTCAATTTGAATTTGTCAGATCAGATGTTTCGCGATGGTTTTGAGTGAGTGCGCCGGCACAAACCGGCAAAGCGTAGGGGGTGCAAGTCCCCTCCAACAAAAGGAGTAGCGAACCATGTTTGTCCCCGAGTC
>JAYTAO010000419.1:0-3275 GCA_043737435.1 Rhodanobacteraceae bacterium
TGCCAACAGCGATTTTTGCGCCATGCCTTGCGGAATAGAAACGTTCATACGAGTGAACTCCATTGATGAGTGTTAGTAAGGTTTGCCGGAATCTGTTGATTTGCCACGCCGCCCCGGTGCAACGTTTAAACAAAAAAAAATTAGCTTAGAAAAGCCCGTACTTCCGGTGTGTTGCGTGCCACGGCGATGCTGCGATCAAGCCGGTCGGACGGAAAAATTTGCGCAATGCTGGCCATAGAAATAGGCCAGCGGCGGGTATCGGCGCCGTAGGTCAGCAGGAAATAGTCCTGTAGCTGTAGTTCGCTCCAAGGGCCACAGGTACGCAACCGCGTGCGAAAACGATCGCGCCAACCGTGAGTCGCCGCACCTTCAGCTACCAACAGCAGCGAGCTTTCACTCAAGCCAGAAGTGGGCGCGTAAAAATGCGCCTGCTGTGGATTACTGTAATTCAAATTTGAATGGGTAGTCATCAGGCGGCTCCGTAGTCAAAGGTTGCGGTACGCATCGCAATGACTACAGGCTAGGGCGCACGCTGATTTGGAAATACCTGTCTTTCGATAGGTATCCGCGCGCTTATAGGCGAAACACCATGACTGATTTGCTGTCTGTAGTTTGCGCAGCCTCGACGTGCATACGCTGCTCTTAAATCACAGCCTCGCCGCGCTGATCGAAAATCACCAAAAAACCTTCGGTTAGATCCAGCCGATGCAGATCGCGCTGCATTTGCTGCAAACCTTCTATTAACGGATCTTTGCGACCGGTGCGCCAAACTTTGACTTTAATAGCCATAAGTTCATCGCCAAATATCAGCAGCAAATCTAGCCGGCTAGAGCCCGCGCCATACTCACGCTCGATTCTTTCCCCACCGTTAATAACCCGCTGCAAATACGCCATCAGCACCAAGTGCGGCACCGCTTCGTGATACGGCACGGAACGCATCATTGCCTCGCCGTGTTCGCGCCAGAAGTCCATAAAATTCATCAGGAATTGGCGTGGATTGAGTCGGCCGGTGGCGTCTTGCCAGCTCGGTCGAATACGATCTTCGTGGAGATTGTATTGCACAGTATTGTTCGATACGCGCGGTAGTACTTCGGCATAAATCTGGTTCGCTGGCCCAAATGATTTGGCGGGCAACACGCGTCTGACTAAGCCCAAATCCAACACGTACTGAATATCGGCTTCGGTGGCTTGAAGCTCATGGCCAATCAGCATAGGCTCAATCACCGCACGTACGCGGGGTTCACGTAGCTTGTCACTCAATTGATCTAAATGCGTGTCGCTGCGCAAGATCAACGCTTCGCGGGCATCGCGCATGCGCGCCAAATCGATAGTGATAGCGCGGTCTAAATTCTCCTTGGTTTTCCAAACCGCTTGTTCGGCCAGCGCATTGACCAGCCAGGGCTGGCCGCGCGTGGATTCCCATGCTAAATCAAGCGCTTCGGCGCTAAACACTTGCCCGGTAGCATCGGTATGGCGCGCCCTCGATATTAACGTAAACGGCCGCGTAGTCATTGTGGCTATTTAAGTAGTCGCGCAACGCCAGCAAACAGGTGGTTTTGCCAGTCTGGCGTGGTGCGTGCAATACGAAGTAACGCTGCTGAGCGACGAAATCGAGCACCGAAGCCAACTCAATGCGCGCCAACGGGTCTAACTGATAGTGCAGTTCAGGCTTATTTGGGCCGGCAGTATTGAAGTGTTTTTGCATGCGCACAGTTTACAAGCAGTTAGCGTAGTTTCGCGCCGGATTCGCATATGTGCGTAATGCAGCCGGTCTGGACAACGACCGGTTTGACGCTTTGGGCGGGCTCTGAAATCGCCACCCTACATCGCTGTGGTGACGTGCGTACCGCCTGCAGCTGGGTCAATACCGCCGCCGGCGCAGGCTTGCCGAATGTGCCGGCAAACGCGGTGGTCATTGACCCCAGCAATAGCGCGCGCATTTTTATTGGTACCGACGTCGGCATGTTTGCCTCTGGCAATGCTGGGCTCCCCCTGTGTCAGCCTAGTTTTCACCCCAGCCGACCGCGGCACGCGTTTGGGTGCGGTGATCACCGATTTGGAAATTACTGGCCGATCAACATCTCTATTTCACGCGGGCCGGTCCAAACTCCACCGCATGAAAGAACTGCCAAATCCTAATACCGAGATCTCCGCCGTCATTCGCATGGCCTGGGAAGATCGCACGACATTCGACGAAATCCGCGAAAAAACAGGTCTGGTAGAAGCCGACGTTATTCGCATCATGCGGGGCGAGCTTAAGCCCAGCAGCTTTAGGCTTTGGCGCAAGCGTGTGTCTGGCCGAGTCACCAAGCACCGGGCCAGATTGACGGCAAGGATGTTTGTGCCGGAGTTTTAAATCCGCGCGCTATTGAAAGCCCGCCTGACCCATATCTTGCGGCTTTTGCGGCACCCTCAATACACGTTTGACGTCATAACCCTGCACCGCCAGCTTGCCGCGCAGCTGCTGATAAAGCGCCTCGTCCATGCTCGCCTCGCGCGCAAATACCCACGCCATATCCCGACTCGGGTGCCCAACCAGCGCCCAGCTGTAATCGGGGGCGGTTGCCAGAATTAGATAATCAAATTTAAACGGCCAGATAAACTGCGCTAGCCAGCGCGCATTGCTGGCCTTATCCACCACCCAAGCCACGCCAGACCACTGCGTTATCGGGTGTTCAAAATCTTTCTTACGGAAGAAATATAGATCATCCATACGCCCGTCCGCACGTGCGCGATATTCGACATAGCCGCCGACTTTGCCCGCCTCGGCGCGATAGGGAATATTGGCAATCACATACCAACGCCCCATAAATTTCTCTAGATCAACCTTCGCCTGCACTTGCAGCGGCGCCAGATTTTCGCGCTTAGTGGTGGTCGGCGCGCAGGCGATAAAGAGCACTGAAATCAAGGCGCAAATCAGCAATCGTGGTAATTTGGACATAAGTGCTCCGAACTAATAAGTCATGGGTGAAAGAGTGCCTTGGTGCAGGTGAGGGTTTGGTTAGGGTTTTATCGTTGAACTTGTAAGCAATACTTGCCAATTGCCGCTGCAGCCGACTTGGTGGTTAAGTGCGTGGGTCTCCGCGCGGTGGTGGGCCCAAAGGGTTTGCGCGTTCAATGCGCGTTTGCTCAATTGCCTTCGCCCCCTTTTTGACAGCTCATTCAAGGACTGCCATGAAATCCCGCTCAAACTGATCGCACTTATCGCTGCTTCATTACTGCTTTGCGCGAACACCGCCTATGCGGGCAGCGCCGCAGCGCCGGTTGATGCTAAA
>JAYTAO010000420.1:0-3275 GCA_043737435.1 Rhodanobacteraceae bacterium
GATCAGTTGGTAACTCTGCAAGAACTTTCTGGGCCAGCGCCGCGAGCTCGCGCTTTTCATAGTGATCCAATGGCGTGGCGTCAGTTTCAATCATATCAGCCGCGTTATCCAACACCGTTCGGTGCGCCCTGCGCGCATTGGCAAACACCAAGTTGCGGGCACAAGCATGGATATAAGCGGGTAAGGCTTTTACCGAATGCACTCGGCGTGCCCGTATCGCTAGCAACACACTTTCCATGACGTCTTGGGTCAAATCTTTCGCCAAATCTGGGTCACGGGTCATTCGCAGCAGCAACACTTTTAAACCTTTGCTACAGCGAAATAAATCGTCGACGCTAGGGAGCGACGCTTCATCAAACCCAATATCTTGTGCGCCCTGCGTCGCGTCTGCTTGCAAATCAGTCCCCTAGCACGCTTAATTTTTTGTCAGTCCCATCGCGCTTTAATAAACGTATTGGACTCAATTGAGTCTCAAGTGTGAGGGAAAGATAACCAGAAAGAAATACGCAGTTTCAAAAAAGCGGAGGCAAATTTTTATCCAATGTCGAGCCGTTGAAAGTGGGCTACAGACGCCCAGTAGAACGGATGTCGATCATGCGGGGAATGATACAAAACGCAATTACGCTTGCCGTGGTGCGGCTGCACTGGTGTCTGCCCGATGGGTCAGCGCAAGCTACAGATAAAATTCTGGGTTTCAAGTGTCGGATGCGCCGCCACGTGCAGCCTTATTCCAGGAGTTTGCAGCAAGTTCTGGAATGCGCCGCGTGTGGCGCTGCCTTATTGAATCGCTTAATTACGCGTCTTATGGTTCAGATGTCACTGCGGTAACCACCATGCTGCTTTTGTGAGCAATCACGGCCTCCAAAAGTCATTGAATGACCTAAGGCACGTTGAGCGTATTGATTTGAGCTGCTAGCTTGACGGGACTTTGACATCTAAGGCTATTCCATGCTGCGAATTCGCGGGCTTTGCAAAACCTACAGTAATGGCGTGCGCGCGCTGAATCAGGTGGATTTGGACATTCCGGCGGGCATGTTTGGCTTGCTTGGGCCCAACGGCGCGGGAAAATCATCGTTGATGCGCACCATCGCAACCTTGCAAGAAGCGGATTCTGGCAGCATTGATTTTTCCGGCTTGAACGTGCTGACTGATAAAGACGCGGTGCGCCGGCAGTTAGGATATTTGCCCCAGGATTTTGGCGTCTATCCCAAAGTCAGCGCGGAATCTTTGTTGGATCATTTTGCGGTATTAAAGGGCTTTACTGCGCGGTCGCAGCGCAAGGAAGTCGTCGATGCGCTGCTCCATAAAGTCAATTTGTGGGATGCGCGCAAACGCCACCTCGGAGGATTTTCGGGCGGTATGCGCCAGCGTTTTGGCATTGCGCAAGCGCTGATTGGTCAGCCAAAACTTGTGATTGTTGACGAGCCAACGGCAGGTCTTGACCCGGAGGAACGCAATCGTTTTCTCAATTTATTGGCAGACATTGGCGAGCAGGTGGTGGTGATTTTGTCTACGCATATCGTTGAGGACGTCACTGATCTGTGCCCACAAATGGCGATTATCAACAAAGGCCAAGTTTTGCTGGCCGGGCAGCCACACGCTGCGATTGAGTCACTGAAATCATGCGTCTGGCGCGCGGTAGTTAGCAAAGCCGCGTTACCAGAGCTGCACGCGCGATTGAACGTGCTTTCGACGCGCCTAGTCGGGGGCAAGCCGGTGCTGCACGTTTATAGCGAGGCGCAGCCGGAATCAGGCTTTGCGCAAATTGAGCCAGATTTGGAGGACGTTTATTTTCAGCGTCTACGCCTGCATGCGCAAAGCGGCGCGACTGCCACCGCGATCCCCCCGAGTAAGGGTTGATTATGATTCGAGAATTTTTTAGCTTTGAGCTGCGCCAGCAAATGCGTTCGCCGTTACTTTGGCTACTTGCTGGGCTTTTCGGCTTAATGGGCTTTGGCGCTGCGGCGACCGATGCCATTCAAGTCGGCGGTGCCATCGGCAATGTCTATCGCAACGCGCCGATCGTGGTAATTCAGTTTTTGACGATCTTTACGCTGATTGGCCTGCTGATCTGCGGCATTTTTGTGTCCAGTGCACTATTGCGCGATTTTGATGCCGGAACCAGCGATTTATTGTTCGCCAATCCGATCAAGAAACGTGATTTCTTAATTGGTCGATTTTGCGCGGCGTTAGTCGCTTGTTTGATCATTTATATGGTCATCGCAGCAGCGATTTTCATCGCTCAGTTTATGCCGTGGATTGAGCCGGTGCGACTCGGTGCCGTGCGCTTGGCACCCTATGTTTTTGGCCTCGGCGTGATGGTAATTCCGAATGTGCTTTTTACCAGCGCGCTGCTGGCGCTGTTGGCCGTTACTACACGCAGTGTGCTGTGGGTGTATGTGGGCATTCTGGGTTTTTTATTGATGTATGCCATCGGCACCGGCTTGATTCGCAATTTGGATAATGTTTGGCTAGTCACCTTAGCCGACCCTTTTGGCATGCGCGCGCTCAGCCGCACGGTGCGCTATTGGTCTGCCGCGGAGCGCAATTTGCTGGTTCCGGCTTTTTCTGGCTATTTATTTGCCAATCGTTTGCTGTGGACGGTACTTTCGCTGGGTATCGCGGGCTTAGCATTCAAGTTGTTTAAGACCGAGCGCGCTGGCACCGGGCGAGGTTGGTTTAGAGCTAAGCGTAATCCCATTGCGGCATCTGCGCGTATCGAAAAGGCCGGTCCGGCAAAGCTTGAGTTGCCACTTGTTGCGCCGTCGCAATTTGGTACCGGCGTGGCTTGGCGGCAATGTTTTGCCCAGCTTAAATTTGACGCGCTCGGAATTTTCAAAAGCGCACCATTTATCGTGATGCTGCTGTTTGGGCTGATCAACTTTGTGCCGAGTGCGCTGTTCGCCCAGACACTTTACGACACCCCTATTTACCCGGTGAGCTCGCAAATGCTGCAGGCGTTATCCGCGGCTTATAGCTGGTTGCTGCTGATCATTGCGATGTTTTACGCAGGTGAGTTGGTTTGGAAAGAACGCCAAGCCAAGCTCAGCGACGTCATCGACGCCATGCCCACGCCCAATTGGTCGCCGTTATTAGCGAAGTTAGGCGCGCTGCTGTTGGTAGTCGCTTGCTTTCAAATTTTTGGCGCTTTGACCGGCATGCTGATTCAAGCCGCGAAGGGCTATTTTATCTTTGAGCCATTGCTTTATTTGAAAGGCATTTCGATTGGTGCGATCTATTTTGTTTTGATTGCGGGTTTGGCGTTGGCATTGCAG
>JAYTAO010000421.1:0-3266 GCA_043737435.1 Rhodanobacteraceae bacterium
AGCGGCATGCCATCGACATATTCCATCGCAAACCAGAGTGCGCCTGCGTCGTTGCCACCATCCAAAATCCGCGCAATGCCGGGGTGATTAAGCTTTGCCAGCAACTGGCGTTCCTGAGTGAAGCGCATCAATGTCGCGGCAGACAGGCCGGCCGCATGTGCCCATTTAATCGCCACCGTTTGCGCAAAGCCGTCCACGCGCTCAGCCTTCCACACTGCGCCCATGCCACCGGAACCTAACAGCGTCGTCAATCGATAGGGCCCCACGATTTGGCCGCTGCGATCCAGCAGGCGGCTTTCCATAGCCGCGGTTACGGCCGCGAAATCGGGCATTTGCGCGCGCTCTAACTGGGGCCGCGCGGTACTCTCGCTGGCCGCCAGAAGCGCATCAATCTGCGCGCGCATAGCCGCATCAGCGCAGTTTGCGTCTAGAAACGCGTCGCGTTCGCCAGGGGCAACGTCAAGCGCATCGCGAAACAGTAGGATCAGTTGTGGGTTCATCGGCTCAGTTTAAACAAACTTGAAGCGCGCTCGTTTTTCGCGAGCATAAATCTCAAGAGGATTTATCGCCGCTATACTGCCTGATTTTCCAAACCGTGTTTGATATTGCTGAGTCAGGCGCGCGTTCGGCGGCAAGTGCACCGAAAAGCACTACAAATCACTCTCAGCCAATTGTGACCCCTGATTGCCGCGCCGCATACAAAAAAGCAAGCTTTGCATGGTTACTTTAAGGATTGCCCGCATGGCCGTAACCCTTATCGAAAAAGGTCAAATCACCATTCCGCTCGCGATCCGCAAGCGCCTAGGGCGGAAAGCGGGAATGCGGCTGGTATTTGACGAAACCGTGCCGTATCAAAAAGCCACTCGCGAAGTCAATCTTGAGCAAATGCGTTCGAGCTTGGGCTGTTTAGCGACCGACGGCAACGAATGGGGTAAAACGCTGTCAAGTGAGCAAATGATTACGTTAATGCGGGGTGAGGAACGAGGGTGATCACGGCCCTCAATACTTCCGTGTTGTTCGCGATCTTTAAGCCCGAGCCCAATGGCGATGCGTGGCTGAGCACGCTGGAAACCGCAGCTAGTGCAGGCCCGATTGTGATTTGCGAAATCGTCTACGCCGAACTGGCGGCAAGTTTTGCGCAAGCTGAAGTTTTGGATCGGCGCTTAAATGCGCTCCCACGCGGCAACTCAGGCGGATCAGCTGGCTAGTGCTGATCGCGGCTATCTGCGTCAGAATTTTTCGGGTTTGAAGTTACTGTCGATGTAAATACGACTGCCAGCCTAGTTGACTAGGGCGTGAGCAATCGCTGCGTGAACTCTTAGGTTTTATTTTCTGAGTCCTCGTCATTGCTTTCGGACTTCAAGAGGCGTCCGCTAACCGCATAAACTGTGGGTGCTCACGTAAAAAATCTTTCGCCGCAGAAAAAGTTAGCGCGCGCACGATGGCCTTCACCCGTGTTTTGAGCAGGCGCGCTTAAGTTGGCGCGCCATAGCTTGGATCGTTTAGTCGCACCACGATCACTGCAGTGATGCGCTGTTTCAGCCGCTCATGCAACGCTCTGCCTGCGGCTTTAGGCGCAAGCAGCGCATCGGCGAATCCCATCAAAAATCCATCTACATGCACGCCATGTTCGGTCGTTTCTTCGGTGTTGACGTAGCTTTTGATGCCAATATCGTACTGCCATTTGGGGATCGGTCACGGTGCAGCTATCATCAGTTTCAATTTGCACACCAATATGTGTGGCCAAACCGGCTAAGAACTGCTCCAGGGCATTGCTGATCACCTCTAACAACATATGGGTGATCCCTTGTCCGTCGCGGTCATCGCCTACATAAATACCGGGCCGCTTTCTTACCGCGTCACGGCCGCTTAGTACTTGGATTTTGGAAGTCTGATTTTCAGGCGATGTGGAATCAGTGCTGCTCATTAAAAAGTTGCCTTAGACTTAAATTCATCAACGCTAACCAAAGTTGCATCAAATGTGGCGATTGCGGCTTTTGCCTACAGCTCTTAGAGTCAAATAGCTGGCGTTACTCAAATCAAGTAAGTGCCAGTTCACCCCAGCAGGTTTAGGGTGAATCGACTTCGTTGGACTCCGAGAGGCAAATACCATGCGCGCAATGCTTGTACTTGTTTTATGTTTGACAGCTTCATTCGCGAGTGCGACGTCATATCGGCGGCCTGAGCGCCCGGCAACGCCCGAAGAGCAAGTCGAGCTGGCGCGCTACGATCAAGAAGTCATCGAAAGTAACCGCCGCCTAAAAATTCGTATTTCGGCAGACGCGGAAGTGGAGCAGATGCTGGAATTTGTGCTTGATCAGGACGAGAGCGACGAGAGCAGCGATTTATCACTGTCGCAAGCGCGTTATCAGCTGGCACAGCGTGACGAGCTGGCCGCGCTCATTTTGGCGCCTGCGGAATTTGATCGTCTTTTCGGCGATGACACTGAGCTAAACGCCGCTGACTTAAAAGCGCAACAGCAGCAATTCCATCAGCTCATTGCGCGTTGGCAACCAACCGGCAGCACAGTCTGGAAAATATTGGACGCACTCACTCAAGCCAATCCGATTGAGCAAAAACGGCTGCTCGCGATGGCCCTCGAAAGGCCACTGCACAGCCCAGTAACAGCGCGTGCCCGTGCGTTGGCGTTGCGTTACTTTGAACTTAAATTGTTAGAGTCAGCGCCGGAACTGCGAGACGCTTTAGCGGTGTATCGCCCCAATAGCCGTTGGATGACAGATGCACTTTTAGGCACTGGCGGCATTGATTTTGAAGGGCTTGTAGCTACTAGTTTGTTGGAGCCGCTGTGCGATGTGGAAAAACCGAGCGCAGCGTCGCCCTATTTTAGACAATGCCAATCGGTGTTACAGCAGACTCAGCTGTTGAATCTTATTGATTCCTCAGAATTCCCCGCTGAAAACATTGAAGAACCAGCTCGCAGCGTCTTTGTTGCCGATCAGCAGCTAGTTGAGCAAGCGCAAGCGGTTGTCAAAAAATGCCCTGATGGCACACCTTTTGTCATCACGATGCTGCGCGCTACAAGTTCACCCGATTGGCGCAGCTATTTACGCGCGCTGCTGACTACTGCGCAAAAATGCCTCGCAAACGCTGAGTAAAGCGATGGTGGCAAAAGTACGCACGACTCTACTAAACACTACGCAACAACTGCAAAATCGCCGCTCCAAAGCGTTCAAGTTTTTTCTCACCAATGCCAGAAAGCGCGCCAAGTTCGCTTTCGTTTGCTGGCTTGGCGCTGGCAATCGCTG
>JAYTAO010000422.1:0-3264 GCA_043737435.1 Rhodanobacteraceae bacterium
CCTGGCGCATTTTCGCGATGTGTTTCAACAAGCCGACGTGGACGGCGCGCTGGCAGCCAGCGTATTTCACTCCGGCGCGATAGCGATTCCGGCGCTTAAACATTATCTGCAAGCTGCCGGGATCCCAGTGCGATGTTAACTCCCTTACAAATCGATGCCATTGATTGGCAAAAATCAGACGGACTTGTTCCCGCCGTCGTGCAATGCGCAAGCAGCGCCCGCGTGCTGATGCTGGGCTATATGAATCACGCAGCGCTTACGCAAACGCTGGAAAGCGGTCAGGTAACCTTTTTTTCGCGCAGCAAAAATAGGCTGTGGACGAAAGGCGAAACCAGCGGGCACACGCTCAACTTAGTGGATGCATTTCTCGATTGCGATCGCGACACGCTATTGTTTTTCGTACATGCAAACGGCCCGAGCTGCCATAACGGCACCTGCACCTGTTTCGATACCGATTTCAAAACCTTAGTCGGGCCAAAATTGAGCTTTTTGAGCGATCTGGATACCCTAATCGAAACCCGCAAGCGCGAGCTACCAGAAGGCAGCTACACCACCAAACTTTTCCAAGGCGAGCTGCGCCGTATCGCGCAAAAAGTGGGCGAAGAAGGCGTCGAAACCGCCCTTGCTGCGGTGGCGCAAGACGATGCTGCGCTCACTGGCGAGGCGGCCGATTTGATTTTTCATCTGCTGGTACTGCTGCGCGCGCGTGGCTTAGGGTTGTCGGATGTGTTGGCGGTATTAGCGCAGCGGCACGCCCCGCAGTAACTTGACAACAAAGCTGGCGCAAGCGCCAAATCAACGTCATGAAAACTATCCAAAGATCGTGCTACTTATTGCTTCTATGTGCAGCGCTTAGCAGTTGCACCTCGGTGCATTCCAAAATAGAAATCAATGCACCTGCTGAAACCGTCAGAGCGGTGCTTTATGATTTTGATCGCTACCCGTCTTGGAATCCGTTTATCGTTAAAATAGACGGTAAAGTGCAAGAGGGTAATACCGTTAAAGTCACGGTCGAGCCAGTGGGTAAAGAGCAAATTTCTGGTTCTACTAAGGTGCTACTTATTAGCAGTACGCATCTTATTTGGCGTGGCAGTTTGCGAATTCCGGGCCTTTTTCGTGGCAAACACGAATTTATCATTGAGTCGCTTGGGCCGAATCGAACTTTGTTTCAACAAAACGAAGCCATGAGTGGACTGGCCATTCCTTTTCTAGACACCGGGCCGACGGAATTGGGATTTAATGCAATGAACGAGTCGCTAAAAACGCAAGCCGAGGCACAATCAAAGTAAATCAAATCGCTAACACATCCGCCTTTAGATCGGCATTTCAAACGGCCAATAAACTCGATGCGGCGACCGAGATATTGCGGCCCTGGCGTTTGGCAGCATACATAGCGTCGTCAGCGGCTTTCAGCAAGTCTTTGGTATTTTCAAAACCTACCGCGTCTGCAACACCCAAACTGATGGTGGTGTTCAAAGTTGCGCTGCCATGAACAATCTTTAAGCTCGACACGGCACAGCGAAAACGCTCGCCTAATTCCAAGGCGCGTAATTCGCTCATAGCTGGCACGATCACGGCAAACTCCTCACCACCTAGTCGGCCCACTCGCTCGCCAAATAACGCGCGTGCGCAGGCGGCAATGGATTGCAGCACGGCATCACCCGCGCTGTGGCCGTGGGCATCATTCACCGATTTAAAATGGTCGATATCAAATAACAGTATCGAAAACTGCCGTCCGCGCTCAAAGTGCGAGTTAAATTCCGTGCGCCAGGGTGCGCGGTTTAAGGTGCCAGTTAGGCTGTCATAGCGAACCAGCCGGTGCAATTCATTGGTTAAACGTTCTTTGCACATGATTGAAAATGCGAAAGTAAGCAGCGCAAAGCACGCGGTTAGGCCCGCTGAGATCAGTTGCTGTGCTAGTGTTTGTTGGGTCACAAGCGCCGTTTCCGCCGTCATATTTGCGACCAGATAACTTGAGCGTAGCAATAAGATAAAGCCAAAGGCGGCCACCGCAGTCATTGTTAGTTTGGTTGCCATTGGCGAAAACTCTAGCGTACGGCGCGCCTCAAAGAACACGTAGCCCAGCATCGCTATGGCTAATACATTGATGACCGCTGCGCGTAAGTCGCGATTGACGACAAAGTAGTACAGCAGCGCGGTGATGACCGCGAAGATTAATGAAGAAACTAACGATCGCTGCAGTTGCGCATTACGGCCAGAAAACTGCTGTAGCGCCCGCGCATATTCGGCCAAGCCAAAACCCAAGACCGCATTGGCGGCAACCACTGAAGACGCATTGGCACCCATCGCACGCAGCCCGAGCAACAGCCAAGCCAACACCATGCAAAGGCCCGCACCCGCCCACACCCTTTGCGACTTTCGTAAAGTTGCTGGATATTCACGCGCGACGAAAAGCAACGCCAGATTCAAGACCAAGCCGAGCAATATATTGGTGACAAGCAGCACCGCTTGGTCAGACACTTTGCAACACCCCTGTGCAAGATTTGTTGGGACTATTATGCCGTTAGGTGGGAATCATGGAAGCCCGGCTTTGTGACGCACTGTACGCATTCGTGGTTTTGCGCTTCAAGTCTCATTTTTTACTCTTGCATTGTGTGTGAAAAAGTCTTAGCAACCCTAATTTTTGCGTTAACCGGGATGTATTTTTAGTTGATCCTGATGAACTGGCCTGCGGCGGAGTTAGCATTTTTGAGGTAACGCCCTGGCAATAGCCCAGCCCTTGCTTTTGCGCGAAATTTTGCGGCCCCTGTATAGCTGGTCGATCACGCACGGTTTGCGACGCCCGGATTGGGTTGAGCAGTCAAGACCGTCCCCCAAAATTTACCCCGAGCAGCAATGATGTTTTAGGCATTATCCAGCGCGCTAGGGAACGCTCGATTTTTGTGTGGTTTGAGCTTGATACTTTTGTGGGGTACGCAGTCAATCCACGCAAGTTCCGCGGGCTGGTGCTGCGCCACGATTGCCCGGATCACATCCTCATTATGGTTAGCCCCAAATTGCCGCTCATGCCGTGGGCGCGGCAGTGGCAACCGAGACGATCCTAAGTGAGTTTGAACTGACCCGGCCACTTTCGGTGGTTATGGTTGAGCCCATTAACGCACGGCGGGCGTGGGCAAAAACGCGCACGGTCAGCGCGGACGCCGATGGGTTTATGCTCTAGTTCTTCGAACTGCAGATACGCTGGTGAAGCTCGGGATTTGTTGGTAAAGCAACAAGATGCGCACCGTGTAGTCTTGAGCGCCT